>CAIOIZ010000081.1 GCA_903858475.1 uncultured Bacteroidota bacterium | reverse complement strand
GATTGCACAATCCATAAAACGCAAGCCACATTTTTGATCGTCTCCAGAATCCAAACCTTAGAATTCCCATCCATTAAATCGGTCAGTGCATAAATATGTACAAATATAAATGCCCCATTGAAAAGTAGTGCATTGTTAGAATTTGCACATGACTATGTAAGAGAATTTGTGGAATTTGCAGAGGAAGACAGAATATTTGCGAATGATATTAATAAAGTTGCGGGCATTATCAAAGACTTCTCTTTTGTAGATAAATTGAATGCATTTGCCAATTCAAAAAACATTGAATTGAATCAGGGATTTGCTGGTTTTAATGAATAGCAGGTACTTGCTATACTAAGGAAGATTCCAATGCCAACTCAATCATTGGATGCAGTGCTTTTTCTCTTTGATCGGCCGATATTTTTTCTCCAGTGGGTATCACATCCGAAACAGTTAATAAACAGGCAGCAGTTTTTTGTAAATGTCTTGCATTGGCAAATAAAGAGAAAGCTTCCATTTCTACCGCCACACAGTTATTATCCTTTGCAATAACAGGAATATCCCAATTTTTACGATAAAATATATCACTAGAATGAATGGAGGCGGCTAATAGGGCTTGTTTGTTTTGCTGGCTAGTCAGATTGATTTTGTCAAATGCCTTTCCTTGGTGTGGCATCCTATTTTCATCAAAGCCCCAAGCATACAAGGCAAAACTTGATTCACTATAAGCATTGTCCACATTGATTATATCGAATAATTTTAAATCAGCCGTGTAAGCTCCACAAGTACCGATGCGGATGATGGAATCAACTTCATATTCTGTGTATAGCTCATAGGAGTAAATGCCGATGGAGGGACAGCCCATTCCAGAGGCTCCAACACTAATCTGTTGGCCTTTATAATTGCCTGTATAAAAATAAATATTTCGGGTACTGCTCACCAATTGGGCATTTTGTAAATAATTATCGGCTATGTATTTGGCTCTTAAAGGGTCACCGGGCATTAGTATTTGTTTAGCAATTTCGCCTGGTTTAGCAGCAATATGAACACTCATGTATGAAATTTTAGGGTTACGAAGATATTTCATTTAGGCATTTAAATGATTTTTAAATTCGTGTAGGATAGTAAAGCCCTAGTGCAGTAAATTTGCAATCAGCTTTATTGCTCATTCAAAATAATTACCTAGATGAATACGACTGCTAAATACGATCCAATTAAATATGCTACTCCTACTGGTAGTAATTTACAATGCAAAGGATGGATTCAAGAAGCCGCGTTGCGCATGTTATTAAATAATTTAAATCCAGCAGTAGCGGAACGTCCTGAAGATTTAATAGTTTATGGTGGCCGAGGTAAAGCAGCCCGTAATTTTGAAAGTTTGGATTTAATCATTAAGGCGCTCAAACACCTAGAAGAAGATGAAACCTTATTGGTACAAAGTGGCAAGCCTGTTGCAATGCTCAAAACGCATAAGGATGCACCAAGGGTATTAATCAGCAATTCTCAATTGGTTCCTAATTGGGCCAACTGGAAACATTTTGACGAATTAGAAAAAAAGGGGTTGATGATGTATGGTCAAATGACAGCTGGAAGTTGGATATATATTGGTAGCCAGGGGATTGTTCAGGGTACTTATGAAACCTATGCTGCTTTAGCCAACAAACATTTTAATGGTAGTTTGCGCGGCACGTTGAATGTAACAGCTGGTTTAGGTGGTATGGGTGGTGCGCAACCTTTAGCGATTACTATGAATGAAGGTGTTGCATTGATTGCCGAAGTAGAAGAATGGCGCATTGACAAAAGAATAGAAACAAAATATCTAGATGAAAAATATACCAATATAGATGAGGCTATTGATGCTGCTTTACAATATAAAGCTGATTGCAAGGCCATCAGTATAGGTGTATTATGCAATGCGGTTCACTTACTTGAAAGGCTACTCGAAAGAAATATCATTCCCGATACTTTGTCGGATCAAACCAGTGCTCATGATCCATTAATAGGATATATTCCCGATACCTTGAATAATGAGGAAGCAAATAAACTTCGAAAAAATAATCCTGCTGAATTAATTGAAAGGAGTTACGAAAGCATGTTTTTACATGTTCAGTTGATGTTGCAATTGATGGATAGAGGTACAATTACTTTTGATTATGGCAATAATATCAGGGCCAGGGCAAAAGAGTTTGAAGAAAAAACTACCAATCAAAATAATCAATTAACGCTGCAAGGGTTCAATGAAGGTTTTCATGGGGTTGAATTTAAAACCGGTCGTTGTTTTGATTTTCCCGGATTTGTTCCTGCTTATATTCGGCCTCTTTTTTGTGAAGGTCAAGGGCCCTTTCGTTGGGCTGCATTAAGTGGAGATCCAGCTGATATAGCAGTAACGGACGAGGTGATACGAAATTTATTTCCTCATAACAGTTCTTTGCTACGATGGTTAGATTTGGCCAAAGAAAAAATTGCTTTTCAGGGACTTCCAGCACGCATATGCTGGTTAGGTCAGGGTGAAAGGGAATTAGCGGGGCTTGCATTTAATGAATTGGTACGTACTGGTAAAGTAAAAGCGCCCATTGTAATAGGCCGCGATCACTTGGATACTGGTAGTGTGGCTAGTCCGAATAGAGAAACAGAAGCCATGTTAGATGGAAGCGATGCGGTAGCAGATTGGCCAATATTAAATGCCTTGATTAATACGGCAGGAGGTGCCAGTTGGGTAAGCCTTCATCAGGGTGGTGGAGTTGGTATGGGTTATAGCATTCATGCGGGTATGGTTATTGTGGCAGATGGTACAGACGATGCAGAACAAAGACTTAAAAGAGTTTTAAGAAATGATCCTGGAATGGGAGTCATTCGTCATGCAGATGCAGGATATGATATTGCAAAAGATACTGCTAGAAAACATAAATTGAATTTAGAAGAGAATATCAATAACCGCTAAGTTTTACAGTAGCAACTTGAAATAGATTGATTAAAATAACTTCATTTGCTGTACACCAGCATCGTTCGTTGAGGATTTGTTTATCAGCGAATTAGAAATTGTAAATATTTCACTTGGCTCATATCTTGAGGCGGCTTTAATGAATATATTATTTGCCTTTGCTTGAAACAAGGATTCAACAATGGCAGGATGATTATTCTCTTTAGATAAATGAGCAAGGATGCAATGCGTAAGTTGTGGAGATCGATGTTTTTCAAAAAGATTAACTGCTTCAGTATTCGACAAGTGGCCCTCTCCTCCCCTTATTCGGTTTTTTAAGTATTCGGGATAACCTCCTTCTGCCAACATCTTTTCATCATAATTCGATTCAAGGAAAACAGCATGACATAAACTGAAATAGTGTTTCAATTTATCGCAAACCTTGCCAATATCAGTAAATACACCTACCGTAATATCATTGTAACTGACAATAAAACTAAAAGGGTCTACAGCATCATGGTATTTCCTGAAAGGAGTAATACTTAAATTACCAATAGTAATTATTTCTGTATCATTGATGGATGTAGAAATATGACGGATCAGCCTTGGCCCTTGCTTAGCAGTTTCTTCGCTGATAAAAACAGGGATATTGTATTTATTGGCAATAGTAGACACTCCCTTAATATGGTCGGTATGTTCATGTGAAACAAAAATACCTTTTACCAACTTCATAGAAAGACCTACTTGTTTCATTCGAATTTCCGTTTCTCTACAACTAAGACCAGCATCAACCAATACAGCAGTATGCGAATTGCCAATATAATAGCAATTGCCGTTACTGCCCGAATTAAGTGCACATATTTGTAGTGTCATTGGATGCAAAGAAAATGAATTTTAATATGGTAAAGTCAAAATGAATTTAAAATTCAATAAGCAAGATGCTATTCAAGAAAGTTAAGGTCAAATTCTATAGTGAAATGATGTATGGAAATAGTTTATTTTTAGGTATAAATATTTATGTTTAGCAACGCTCAAATAAAAATTTCTACGGAAAGGGATATTACTTCATTGATAGCCCTAATTAATAGCGCCTATCGAGGAGTACGTTCAACAAAAGGATGGACAACTGAAGCTCACTTGATTGCAGGAGATTCAAGAACCAATGAAATGCAAATGAAAGGGGTTTTAGCAGAAGAAGGATCAGCTATGTTGAAATATCAGCAGGAAGAAACTATTTTGGGTTGTGTAAATCTCCAACTAAAAATAGATAGAATTTATTTAGGCATGCTATCCGTATCACCAGAACAGCAGGCCAAAGGGATTGGTAAAATATTATTACATGCTGCAGAGGAATACGCTCATACTGTAAATGCAAAAGCCCTATTTATGACAGTCATTTCAGTTCGATCGGAGTTAATTGCTTGGTATAAACGTCATGGATATGTGGAAACGGGTGAAGTGAAACCATTTATTGAGGATGAGATATCAGGGAAACATTTGCAAAAATTATCGTTTATCGTATTGGAAAAACTGCTCACCTAAAATACCTCCTTTCAATTCTTAATTGTACGTATTGAATCTATTTTGAAAGACTATTTATTTCTCTTTATTACTCACCCAAATAAGCTAGCTTTACTTTGTACCTAAATAGATGCTATGCCTCCATCTCAGCAGCCCATCCTGCAAACAAAAAAATGGATTCAGGAAGTGGTGATTGGATGTTATTTCTGTCCTTTTGCCGCAGCCGCTGTGAAACAAAACAATTTACATTATACTGTTGAAAATAGCAGTTCAGATGCTATCTGTCATCAAGCGGTGTTGACAGAACTAATCAGATTAGACCAAAATAAAGAAATAGAAACTAGCTTTCTCCTATTCACTCATTCGTTCGATCAATTTGATGATTTTCTGATAATGCTGCGCAAAGCTGAATTAATGTTGAAAAATAAAAACTATGCTGGCATCTACCAAATAGCAAGTTTTCATCCAGCTTATTTATTTAATCATAGTTTGGAAACCGACCCCGCTAATTACACTAACCGCTCCCCCTACCCTATGTTGCATTTTTTACGAGAGAAAAGTATTAAAGCCGTTTTAAAAGATTTTAAGGATATAGATCAAGTGCCAGTACGTAATATTGATTTCGCTCGTACTAAGGGCCTTGCTTATATGAAGCTATTAAGAGATAACTGCTTATTGTAGTTTAGATTTGTTTTAACCAGCCTGTAATACTCATCCTAGATCTAGTTGATGGTTTTACTTCATGCAGCATGGTTTCGCTATTAAACAATACTGTTTTACCAGCATCTGGTGATATTTTTTGAATACCATCTGCTGCATGTGCCCACAATGCGCCGCCGTCTTTTTCTTCCCAATCATCATTCAAATAATTAATCAGTGAAAATTGGCGATGATTATCATTGGCGAACTGATCTGTATGTGGTTTATATCCGGTGCCTGTTTGATAATGAGCATAATGAAATTCAAAATCATTCATACCAGTATAGCAAGTGCGATTCATTTGTAACATGAAATCTGTAGCCAATTGTAAAAACTCCTGTTCAAAGAGATTGTCATGCCCTGCATCCATCCAGTAAATCTGATCCCCCCTCATTTGTTGATTATCATCTTTTATTCCTCTGTTGCCAATTCCTGCTGGAAACATCAGATTTTCTTTTTGCAACTGAAGGATATTAGCTTGTAACCCTTTGATTAGTGCAGGATGAAGGAAATGGGTATGTATCCCGATTTCATTTTCTAAATAAGAATCAATTAATTCATTGAATTGTTGCTGCATAAAAGGTATTGTGGTAGCAAGGTAGGTGAATGGTCTTGAAAGGATTTTTCTATTTTTTATTTTATGGTCTAGCTTTTGTAACATTTGTTACTTAAAAGGCTTATTTAATTCATCTTTTACGCTGATTATACTCACGATTATTCCATGGTTTTGTAACTAGTTTTGTTCTATCAAATTAAAATCCCTCCAAATGAAAAAGATACTCATACTAGGAGCTGGTACAGCAGGCACCATGATGGCTAATCATCTTAACCATGAAGTAGAAAAAAAGGAATGGGAAATCAATATTATAGACCATCGGCAGGAACACTATTACCAACCGGGATACCTATTTCTTCCTTTTGACATTTATGAGCCAGAAGACATCGTTAAACCAATCAAAGACTTTATACCCAAGGGGGTAAATCTCATTAATGAAAAGGCATTAAAAATATTGCCTTTAGAAAAAATGGTTCAGATGGTTAATGGTGATCAATTACATTATGACATTTTGATTATAGCTACTGGATGCAATATCGCTCCAGAAGAAATTCCTGGTATGAAAGGTTCAGAATGGCATCAATCTGTTTTTGATTTTTATACTTTTGAAGGATCATTGGCTCTTCGCAATGCAATGCGGGATTTTAAAGGTGGAAAATTGGTGGTACATATCACCGAGATGCCTATCAAATGCCCTGTCGCTCCTTTAGAATTTGCATTTTTAGCAGATTCCTATTTTAAGCATAAAAAAATGAGGGATAAGGTAGAAATAACCTATGTAACTCCTTTAAGTGGTGCCTTTACCAAGCCTAAAGCAACAGAAGCGCTCAGTCATTTATTGGATGAAAAAAATATATTACAAATAAATGATTTTGGTATTAAGAAAATAGACAATGAACAAAAGAAAATGATCGATTACGAGGGTCGTGAAGTAGCATTTGATTTATTGGTAACTGTTCCTACAAATAAAGGAGATGCTTTGATGGAAAATTCTGGAATGGGTGATGATTTGAATTTTATACCAACCAATAAAGCCACTTTGCAATCGTTGCATTATCCCGAAGTATTTGTATTAGGCGACGCTTCCAATATACCTGCCTCTAAAGCAGGCTCTGTAGCCCATTTTGAGGCCGAAATTCTAACAGAAAACATATTGCATTATATCAAGAATGAACCACTGAAAGAATCTTTTGATGGACATGCCAATTGCTTTATTGAAACTGGTAATGGAAAAGCCTTGCTCATAGATTTCAATTATACACATGAGCCTGTTGAGGGTAGTTTTCCATTTCCTGGCATTGGCCCCCTACGATTGTTGAAAGAAAGCCGGATGAATCATATGGGAAAACTTGCATTCAGGTGGATTTATTGGCATATGCTCTTAAAAGGGACACATATCCCTTTTGTTTCTACAGCTATGCAAGAAGAAGGAAAACATTTTTAATCTAAATACTCTAATCATGGACAAGACTATTTCAGGTAAAACCATCCAAGTAAATGAGGAAGGATACCTAACCAATTTTTCAGAATGGGATAAGGATATCGCATTAGCCATTTCACAGGAAGAGCATATTGAGGAATTGGGCCCTAAGCATTGGAAAATCATTGAATATCTACAAGATCAATTCAAGCAAGAAATCCCTTTGAGCATACGTAAAATAGGAAAAAGTGGTGTGGTAGATATTGAAGAGTTTTATGCATTATTTCCTCAAGGACCACTCAAAAAAGCCACTAAAATTGCTGGCATCCCAAAACCAGCTAGTTGTATATGATTATTAAAATTTAAAATTTGTCAATCATGAACGAAGACAATGGTGAATTAAAGAAAATGATGATTATTTTATCCAAAGCCTCTTTGGAAAATGTATACGCCGCTTTCATATTAGCAAATGGTGCTAGAATGGAAGGTATTGAGGCAGAGATGTTTTTTACTTTTTTTGGACTGGAGGCTGTGAATAAGAAAAAGCTTGAACACTTGCATGTGGCTACAGTGGGCAATCCTGCCATGCATATTCCTACTTTAATTGGTGGCTTGCCTGGTATGGAAGCATTGGCCACTAGCATGATGAAAAAAGAAATGGAGAAACTGGATATGCCAGGTGTGCATGAATTTCTAGATATATTGAAAGCATCCGGCGTAAAGCTATGGGCTTGCAAATTGGCCATGGAAATGTTTCATCTAAAAAAAGAGGACATGTATGATGGTATTGGAGGAATTATAACCGTAGGTGAATTTTATAAAAAATCATCTGGCAAGGGAACGCATATGATGTTCATTTAAGTATTGTTCGTTATTCTATTTAAGGTCTGGCCTCAAAAGCCAGACTTTTTATTAGACTAAATCATGGATCACTAATTCATTAGTAATAAAAAACCGCTGAATAATCAGCGGTTTAAAATTCAATTTTATTAAAGTAAAATACTCGTTAGAATTTATTTTATCTTCCTTTTCCAAATTCAATAGCGGCATGTGCTGCGGCTAGTAAAGCAATTGGTACTCGGAATGGTGAACAGCTTACATAATTCATTCCAACTCGGTGGAAGAATTTAACGCTTTCTGGATCACCACCATGTTCACCACAGATACCCACTTTAAGATTAGGCTTCGTTTTTCTTCCTCTCTCAGTACCTATACGAACCAGTTCTCCTACTCCATCTTGATCAATGGTTTGGAAAGGATCATCATTCAACACTTTCAAATCCATGTACCTGGGCAAGAATCCACCTACGTCGTCTCTACTGAAACCAAAACTCATTTGTGTTAAGTCATTCGTGCCAAAGCTGAAGAAATCAGCTACCTCTGCCATGCGATCTGCTTTGATGGCAGCTCTCGGAATTTCAATCATGGTACCGTAGAGGTAAGGTATTTTTTTCATTTTTTGAGCAGCCAATACTTCTTTATATACTCTGTCAACAATTTCTTTTTGATGTATCAACTCATTCACTGTACAAGTTACAGGCACCATGATTTCAGGAAGTGCTTTTTTACCTGATTTCAAAATTTCGGCAGTAGCTTCTAAAATGGCACGTATTTGCATTTCAGTTATTTCAGGATAACTAACACCTAAGCGTACTCCACGGTGACCAAGCATCGGATTGTTTTCATGCAACGCCAATACTCTTCTCCTCAACACGCCCATACTAATGCCTAATTCTTTACTCAATTCAAGCAATTTGGCAACATCATGTGGTACAAATTCATGCAATGGGGGATCTAGCAAACGAATGGTAACAGGATACCCTTTCATCACCTTCATCGTGTCCTTGATGTCTTTTTTAACGTAGATGTATAATTCATTCAAGGCCTTGCGTCTTTCCGTTTCTGTTTTACTCATAATCATTTTACGCAGCAAGAACAAAGGTTGTTCGCTTCCTTCACCATAAAACATATGCTCTGTGCGGAACAATCCAATACCTTCTGCTCCAAATTTCATAGCGTGAGCAGCATCTTCTGGTGTTTCGGCATTTGTACGAACTTTTAATGTTCTTACTTTGTCCACCATTTTCATCAGGTTTTTATAGGATTGATTTTTATCTAAATCAATATCAACAAGTCCCATACTTCCTTTATATACCAACCCTTTGGTGCCATCCAAACTCAACCAATCACCTTCTTTAATATAGGTGCCATCATTGGCTTTGAATGATTTTGTTTCGCCATGAATTTCAATATCAGCACAACCTACAATACAACATTTACCCCAACCTCTTGCTACTAAGGCAGCGTGCGAAGTCATGCCTCCTTTGGTTGTTAAAATGGCTTGTGATTTGTGCATACCATCTACATCTTCCGGTGAAGTTTCTTCTCTTACAAGAATAACTTTTTCGCCTTTAGCAGCCCATGCAACCGCATCATTGGAGGAGAATACTACACGTCCTTTAGCACCACCAGGACCAGCGGGCAAACCTTTAGCAATGGCTTTTGTTGCAGCTTGTTCTTTTGGATCTAACATGGGTAGTAACAATTCTACCAATTGATTAGGTGCTACACGTAATATGGCAGTTTTAGCATCAATCAATTTTTCTGCATACATATCGCTGGCCATTCTTACAGCAGCAATACCATTGCGTTTTCCTACCCTACATTGTAACATGAAAAGTTTACCTTTTTCAATTGTAAACTCAATATCCTGCATGTCTTTATAGTGGCGTTCCAATCTATTTTGGATTTCATATAATTGTTTGTAAACAACAGGCATTGTTTTTTCCAAAGTAGGCATGTGTTTACTTTGGTCATTTTTAGAATAATTATTTACAGGTGCAGGAGTGCGAATACCAGCTACCACATCCTCCCCTTGTGCATTCAATAAATATTCGCCATAAAAATAATTTTCACCATTACCCGGATTTCTAGTAAAAGCTACACCTGTTGCACTGGTATCACCCATATTACCAAAAACCATGGCTTGCACATTTACGGCAGTTCCCCATTCATCAGGTATTTTTTCAATCCGACGATATTCAATCGCACGTTTACCCATCCAACTACTAAATACAGCACCAATGCTTCCCCATAATTGTTCTTTTGGATCATCGGGGAAAGGTTTGCCCAGAACTTTCAATACAGTAGCCTTAAAATCTTTCACCAAGGCCTTTAATTCAGGTACTGTTATATCTGTATCAAATTTGTAACCTTGGTTGGTTTTTATTTTTTCTAGCTTTTCATCCAATACTTTTCTAATTCCTTTACCACCTTTTGGTTCAATGCCACCTGCTTTTTCCATTACCACATCAGCATACATCATAATTAAACGACGATAAGCATCATACGCAAATCTTTCATCGCCCGATTGCTTGATTACGCCTTGAATAGTTTTTTCATTTAAACCGATATCCAAAACTGTTTCCATCATACCTGGCATAGAGCGTCTTGCACCAGATCGAACAGAAACCAAAAGAGGATTATTTACATCTCCGAATTTTTTTCCCATTTCTTTTTCCACTGCAGCCAATGCTTTTTGTAATTGCGCATCTAGTATGGCAGGGTATTTTTTCTTGTTTGCATAATAGTAAGTACAAACATCTGTAGTAATGGTAAAACCTGGAGGAACGGGTAATTTCAATTTTGGATGCCCTGCCATTTCAGCAAGATTAGCGCCCTTTCCACCTAGTAGGTTTTTCATAGATTCATTTCCGTCTGCTTTTCCGCCGCCAAAATAATAAACATATTTGCCAGCTTTTTTTACTTGTGCCATATATGATTTTAAAGTTTAATAATTAAAAATTGAATTGAACTGCATATTACAGCTGAATACTTTTTCAATGAATTACTTTCATCATATACTAAAATGATAGTTATCAGTTTTTTAGAGTGAGGTCAGCGTTGAATAATGAGTGTTTTAACTAAGCTGAATTTGCCTATTTAAAGTAATTCAGTGTTTCAATTTTTATAAAAGCGCTCAATATTTGCTACTTTTAATACCGCTTGAACTAGTATCACCTAAATTACACCAATGATTGCTGAAAAAATGAAAATTGCTGTATTATGCCACCCTTTAGCAGGCACAGGAAGAGCTGTCATTTTGGCGAGGGAAATTATATCCCTGTTAGATAATAAGCATATTGAGGCTCAATTATTTTCTGGCGAATGGCCTGCACATTTCGATGGTTTTTCGCATGTGTATATTGTTGGTGGTGATGGCAGTTTGCATCATTTCGTTAACCAATATCCGCAAATTAAGCTCCCACTGGCATTATTTGCAGGGGGCACGGGTAATGATTTTCATTGGTTACTATATGGCTCCTTGAAGCTTGAAGAGCAATTAGATATTGTATTATCTGCTAATCCCCATCCCATTGACCTAGCCACCTGTAATGAACATTATTTTATCAATGGAGCAGGAGTAGGATTTGAAGGAGCGGTTGCCAAGGCATTGATAGGTAAGAAAAAACGGCCTGGAAAAACCACTTTTTTTATAACTGTATTGAAAAAAATATTTAACTATCGGTCGAGATATTATCATTTAATAACAAAAGAAAGAGAGCTAGCGGATAGAAATTTATTCATTGATATTAGTAATGGCAGAAGAGCCGGTGGTGGTTTTTACATTGCCCCTACTGCAAGTGCCGATGATGGCATGCTGGATATTGTTATTGCAGCAGCAATGCCTCCCTGGAAGAGATTGTATTATTTACCGCAAATTGAAAAAGGAAAACATTTGCACCTGTCTGTTATAAAGCATTTTCAAAGCCAGTCAATTAAGATTGAAAGTGATTCACTGATTCAATATCACCTCGATGGAGAATATTATGAAGCCGCGACATTAGCCATAACAATACTCCCTGGTCAATTAAAATTTTGCTTTTAAGAGTGCAATATTAAGAAGCGATTTTAACGTTCACTGCATTGGGCCCTTTATGTCCCATTTCTACCTCAAAGGTAACTTTGCTATTTTCAGTGATTTTATCTTTTAATCCGTTGATATGTACAAAAATGCTTTCTTGTGATTGTTGATCTTTTATAAAACCATATCCTTTCGACTCGTTGAAAAAAGTAACAGTACCTTTTCTGATTAAATCGGCAGGATCTATTTTTTGCTGAATAGGAACACCAATCTCAATATCTTCTAATTTGATTTTTTTGAATTTTTTGGGATCAGGAGGCGTGTTGGATAGATTTCCATTTTCATCTATATAAGCCATCATATCATCCATCGACTTACCCTTGCTGGTTTCTTTGCGTTCCTGCTTTTTTTCCAGCTTTTCTTTTTTGGATTGCTTTTTCTTTTTTTCTCTTTCCTTTTTATTCCAGGTTTCTGCCATGTGTGTATTAGTTAAATAAAAAATGCTTTTAAAAACGATTGATGATTGGAGAAGACAATCTGCAAAAAAGGGAGGATGATTCTGTCAGATTACTATAAAGGTAAGCTAATAAGCTGAGCATGGGTTGATTAAATCAGTTTCTGCATAAATTGGAAGCCTTCTGTGGATAAGTGCAGTTTTATACATGCTGTGTTACAGGATTTAAACTTCATTCGAGGCTAATACTTGAATACGCTTGACCTAAGAAATCGATGATATCTCCTGCCAGCATTGATTCCATTGATTGTTGTTTTAGTACCATATCACCCGCCAAACCATGGAGGTAAACGCCCAATATACAAGTTTCAAGGCTCGTATATCGCTGCGCAGCTAACCCTGTAAGAATTCCTGTTAATGTATCTCCACTACCTGCTGTGGCCATTCCAGCATTACCTGTATTATTGAAATACCCAGTTCCATCCGGACAAGCAATAAAACTATGATGTCCCTTTAAAATAATATAACAATGATATTTCTTCGAATTTTTAAGAGCACAATTTATCCGATCCCAATCATTGCTAGATTTTCCAAATAGTCTTTCAAATTCTTTAACATGTGGGCTAAGTATTGAATTGGGGGGCAATAATTCCAATAAGTGCGGATTGGCAGCACATAAATTCAACGCATCGGCGTCTAATACTAAAACAGGATTATTAAGAGAACTATTTTCGGTATTCCTATTTTGAATACTAGTTAAAATATTTTGTATTTTAACCAATACAAAAGCTGATGTTCCAATACCAGGACCAATTCCAATAGCATTGTATTTATTGACAGATTCTTCTATAGCTGTTATTACCATGGCTTCTGGAACAGTTATTTGAATGATATCATTACCTATTGCAGGCACCTCCATTGTTAATAAGCCAACACCAGCACGTAAACAAGCCCTTGCAGCCAATATTGCTGCTCCCATTTTGCCATGCGACCCCGCCATTATCAACGCATGTCCGAAATTGCCTTTATGTGCAAATGCTTTTCGAGGTCTATATATTTTTTGAATTAGCGGCTTGTCTATTAATTGAAACTGAGCAATTGTTTTCTTTTCAAATTCAGTATCTAAGCCAATCGGTAAAATTTTAATTTCACCAAGATAGTTTTCATTTTCTGGCAGTAAAAAAGCCATTTTATAATTTTCAAAACTAAGTGTATAGCTGGCTTTAATCATTGGCTGTGTTATGGATGATTTGTCAGCAAACATTCCTGATGGAAGATCAATTGAAATGACAGGTATTTTTGATTCGTTGATGTGTTCAACCAATGCAGCGCAAATACCACTAAGTGATTTGTTTAAACCCGTACCAAAAAGACAATCTATTAGTAGTGAAGGATGCGCAAAAACAGGAAAATCTTTACCATCATTCATTAAATAAATTTCAGGCTGTAGCGCTTTGATTTGTGTTAAATTGGATTCAAAATCTGGCGTACCTATTTTTTTAGTTTCCAAGATATATACCTTAACCGCCCATTTTGCAAGCAATAAATGCCTGGCAATTACCAAGCCATCTCCCCCATTATTCCCTTTACCACAGAATATAATTATTTGAATGGGATCTTTATGCTGTATTGCAGAAAGCTGTTCAATTATCCATTGGCTAGCTTTTTCTGCGGCTAATTCCATCAATTCTATGGAAAGCATGGGCGTCTCGTGGATCGTATAATCATCCCATTCTTTTATCTGTTTGGCAGTAAATAATTTCATATAAAAAGGATAATCACTGAAATAATTCTCTGTTTAACTATCCAAATTTACCGTAGTTAAAACTATAAATGAAAACTTTTAGCAACCAGGTGATTGACTTTATTCGTATGTTGGTGATAGTTCATTAAATTAGCTGATTTATATCAGTCATTCGTCTATCTTATTACAATTACTTTGTAACTACCCAAATGCTATCAAACCAATTTCAAAAAGCACTGAAATACCATGGAAACAGAAAAAAAACAGGAAGGATTAAATGATTCAGCCGTATTGGAAAGTCGCTTAAAAAATGGCCCCAATACTTTAGAAATGGGGGAAGAAAGGGTTTTCTGGAATGTACTGAAGGAAGTAATAATGGAGCCAATGTTTATCTTATTATTGGCTGCTTGTATTATTTACTTTGCTGTTGGGCAGTTAAAAGAAGGCATTATTATGTTGGCTTCAATATTTATTGTTGCTGGCATTTCCTTGTTTCAAGAATATAGAAGTAAGAATGCAGTGTTGGCTTTGAAAAAAATATCAGCGGCACATTCAACTGTTATAAGGAATGGAGAACAAATCAATATCCCATCCGATGAAATTGTAGTGGATGATATTGTTTTATTAGAAGAAGGTGAATTAATATCAGCCGATGCACTGATAATGAGTGCAAATGATTTCTCCGTTAATGAATCGATTTTAACAGGAGAATCATTTGCAGTACACAAACAGGCAGATAATATTAATCAAGTTTACAGGGGTACTCTTATAAGTAGCGGAACAGCAACGGTAAAAGTAACTGCTGTTGGATTGAATACCCTATTTGGTAAAATTGGACTGAGTCTAAAGGAAATTACCATTGTAAAAACGCCCTTACAAATACAGATCAGGTCATTTGTACATAGTATGGTTTGGATTGGTGTCATTGCTTTTTTGATAGTGGTTGGCTTTAATTATTATCATACCCATGATTTGATAAAATCATTTTTACAAGGTCTTACATTGGCCATGAGTATTTTACCAGAAGAAATTCCAGTGGCATTCAGTACATTTCAAGCACTGGGTGCATTTAGATTACTCAAAAATCAAATAATTGTAAAGCAACCTCAATATGTAGAAACCTTGGGTTCAGCTACTGTAATATGTGTGGACAAAACTGGCACCATTACTCAAAACAAAATGAGTATTGCGTTTCTTTATGATGAAGCTAGTAAATCTTCCATTAGTCCTGATTTGCAAAAGCCCTTCCCACATCAATTAATTGAATATGCTATGTGGAGTAGCGAGACCAATCCTTTTGATCCAATGGAAAAAGCTATCCATGATTGGTATGAAAAGTCTACAACTGTAGATAAACGTTCTAGTCACCAACAAATACATGAATATCCAATTGGAGGCAAACCTCCAATGATGACACATATATTTCAAGCCGTAACAGGTGAAATTATTATTGCTGTAAAGGGAGCCCCAGAAGCAATATTAAAAAGAAGTAAACTCTCTCGTTCCGAATTAAAACATATAGAAGAGCAGTCATTAACCTATGCAAAAAAAGGGTATAGAGTACTGGGTGTAGGTAAAGGTCAATGGCCTTCTCAAGAATGGCCAGAATCTCAGGAAGAATTTGAATTTGAATTTCTTGGATTGATTGCCTTTCAAGATCCTCCTAAAGAAAATATTATTGAAACATTAGAAATATTTGAAGAAGCAGGTATACCAGTAAAAATGATTACAGGTGATTATGCTGAAACAGCATTAGCAATAGCAGGACAAGTTGGCTTATCACACAATACCAATGTGCTTACTGGTCAGGAGGTATTGGCACTTTCTTCTTCTGATTTACAAAAAAGAGTGAAAGAGGTAAATATCTATGCTCGCATGTTTCCTGAAGCAAAGTTGAAAGTGATAGAAGCTTTAAAAGACAATGGTGAGGTAGTGGCGATGACAGGTGATGGAGTGAATGATGGACCTGCATTAAAAGCTGCACATATAGGCATTGCAATGGGTAAAAGAGGAAGTGAAGTTGCAAAATCTGCTGCTTCCTTAATTCTCATCGATGATGATTTGGTACATATGACTGAAGCCATAGCCTTGGGACGTAAAATATATGACAACCTCAAAAAAGCCATTCAGTATATCGTATCTATTCACATTCCAATTATTCTCATTGTAACGCTCCCCCTTTTATTAAGTTGGAAATTTACAGATATCTTTTCTCCCGTACACGTTATCTTTCTTGAATTGATCATGGGCCCTACTTGTTCTATAATTTATGAAAATGAGCCAATGGAACCTGGACTCATGCGGCAATTGCCTAGAAAATCAGGTGCTTCCTTTTTATCCCTACGACAACTGGCTATTAGTATTTTCCAAGGACTGTTGATAACAACCGCCTGCTTGGGAATTGGTTATTATTTTATGTGGCAAGGAGAAGATGAAGGATATGTTAGAACAGTGATTTTTGTTACACTTTTATTTAGTAATGTTTTTCTCACACTTTCAAACCGCTCATTTGTACATACCATATTTAAAACCATACAATATAAAAACAATCTAGTTGGTATTATAATCAGTATCACATTGGTCTTTATTGCCATCATATTATACCTGCCATTTGTGAAAAATTTATTTATGATGGATAGCATTACACCCATGGCCTTATTAGGTTGTATACTTGTGAGTATGGTGGGCGTATGGTGGATTGAATTGTTTAAACTGGTCAGGCAAAGAAAATTTTTAAAGCTTTAATTTTTCAAAGCTAATTTTCGCCATAACCAGGATTGTTTTTGCAAGTACTTTATATAAGCATATTCGGAAAGCTTGACTTTGTTTTGAATTAATCTAACAAAAGAAATTTCTTCTTTGTTTGTTAGAGAATTTGTGCTGGTCAAAAAAGCATATAATAGTGCCCAATTGTCCAGAATGCTTTCGTTGGAAATAAACCTATTTTTCCAAAGTGAAACAGGAATTATTTTTTTGATTAATCTTTTTCCCGCTTGTACAGCCATCGCTCTATCTCCTTGAAAGTTTACATTAATGTAATCACTAATTATTTTACTTACGATGCCGGCATCAAAATTTGGCAATACAATGTCGGTCAATTTTAATTCCAAATTTGAACTGGTAAATGAATACAGTGTTTTAATAGAACTTCGGTAACTGTTGTCATTTTTAATTTTAAGCATTTCTTTTTCAGCAAGTTGATTGATCAACGCTGATGCTGGCCTAAAGCCAAGTTTATAATAAAACCAAAAGGCCCCAGACTGTAACCCTTCGAGATTACCTTGGCCAAATTGGTAGGGCTTTACAATGAAGTGATGAATGGTATATTGTTGATGATATAGTCGAAGTATTTGCGAAAATAACCATGCAGACTCCCCTTTTCTAAAAGCTGGAAAAATATTAACGCCTATTTTACAACGATGCCCCCAAATCCAAGCTCCCCCATAAGAAACTGGAATGCCATTTTTAAATGCCATAAAACCTATATAAGATTCTAATGCCAATCTTCTATTCAACTGCATACCTATCAATGCAATTTTTAACCCCCTACCCATTTCAAATAATTCCAATTGCTTTGTATCTCCGTAAGTAATGGGATCTGTTTCACGACACATTTTCGCCAAACTTAATTTCATAAAATCAAGCAAATCTAATTTTTGCTTCATAGGAATTCGCGCTGCTTTCTTAATTTTTTCTTTAATTATAGAATGCGAATTGAGCTTAGTGATAAATTGCTGGTGATAATAAACCTTATTCAATTCACCTAAGGCGTCAATAGTTATGGGCAGGGTTGTAATATCCCATTGAATATAAAGCGCCAATTGCCTATATAGTTCATCGTTTACTAATGTTGAATTTTTGTTCTGTTCAAATAGTTGCAGTATCCATTTTAATTGTTCATGACGTTCTTTTAAGCCTGTTATTTTTTTAATACGATCAGTTATGGATAAATTTCCCTGAGTGCTATTTTCATACTCAATTCCTGACAATAGGGATTGAAGAATATTTTGGATAGTTTCGGGTCCAGCGGTTGACCCCTCGAGCCATACCGCCTTATTGAAACGACTAGTAAGCCATTGAGCTAGTGGTGCGCTAAAAGAACAACATATAGAGGTATAGGATAGCCCAGTATTGGATAGCAATTTTAATTTATTGGAGTTCTTAACAATTTCATCGATCCGTGCTAATTCCTTTTTTACCATTCTAAAAGTAGTTGCTGATTTTGGATAAGCAAATTGAAAAATGAGAAATTGATGATATGCATTCAGCGTGGAAAGCTTTTTTATAGTAAGCTTGCTGATGGTTTCTATTGAACGTAACCAGGTGCCCAAGTCTTGGGTATTTTTTAATATATCAATATGCTTTAAGGTAAGTTCTTCCATATTACCCAAATCTACAATGACTTGAATAAAACAATTATGATTTTAATCATTCCTTTATTAAAGCCATTTTTGCTGCAATTGGGTGATCGGAGGTGACCAATATAGGTATTGTACCAATCTTGGCAATGAAGCCCGGTTAGGACTACTACCATGTGGTAATGCGTGGTTCCAAATGATTAGATCACCTGCATTCGCAGCAATGGGAATAGGATGGAATGTAGTTAAGTCAACTTCTCTTGGGTTTGTTTCCGTTGGCAATTGCTTTAACCATTCATGAATGATTAAATGAAAACCAGGCACAAGGGTTAATGCACCTTGGTGAGGCAATGTATCAGTTAAATATAAAATTCCCTGCACACCAAAAGGTATTGGAGTTGCTAAACTAGTATCCCAATGAAGTCCGATACCTCTGTACTTAAATGAATCTGTTTCCGGAGGATTATACCCCACTTTATCGGTTGTAACTACCAATTGATTAGTTCCCCAAATTTGTTCAAATGCTTTTTTTATTCTTACTGAATGCCGGTTACTGTCTAGCGTTGGATGTCTGTATAAATTGACCATTATTCCTTGCCAGTCAGGGTGCGGCTGATACCAGGTATTGGCATCCTCTTCTTCTTTTTGAAGAAAATCCCAAATGGCTTTTTTAGATGCATTTACATCCTCGAAAGTAATTGCATTTTTTACAATCACATATCCATTTTCATTCCAAAACTTTAAATCATCCGCTGATAAAACAGCTTCCTGATAAGGGTTATTGGAATCTTCTGATTGAACAAAATAATTATTACAAGCATCTACCAAGGATGAATCAATTGCCATTCCATGTTGCTGAATAACCCATTTTTCAAAACTTTCGAAATCGGGTTTATGTTCATGCAAGAACTGAAAAGTAGGCAACAAGCCAATGCCCAAAAGATTGAGTACAAAATTGTCTTTATCCCAATCACTATCATTTTTTGATAGCCCCAGGGCTTTTGACCAAATTGATTTTAATTGAACTATACCGGTAAGGCTCATGATTAAAGTAGGAAAATTTAGATCAATAAAAAACAGAATGCAATAAATTTATTTGCAAATCCTATAGTATTATTAAATGTACTTTATAAATATAAGTTAATAAGAATTAAAAATGTTTGATCGGTGCTGATAAAAAAAACAGCCTTTTTTAAAAGGCTGTTTAAATTGATTAACAAAAATTATTTTATTTTTTAATGAAACTGGCTGTATGGATGATTTGACTGCCATCTAAAATTTGTATCCGATACATAGCGGCAGTGAAAGCGCTGATATCTAGTATGAATTGTTGACTAGTTTTTGATAAGGCATGAGTATATAAATTCCTACCAAAAACATCCCAAATTTTCACTTGTCCATTATTTTGTAATGCATCAAAATTCAGATGCAATGTTTTACTAGCAGGATTAGGGTAAATGCTGATAGTACTAGCAATATTTTTAGTAATTCTAATAACGGTTGAATAGGTTTTACTTCCAGTTGCTTCTGTAGATACAATGCGATAAAAATTATTGGCTGCAATAGCTGATAAATCGGTGTAACAATAATGAGCAGCTGGACTAAATTGATTGGCATCGATGGTTGCGATGGTTTTAAAATCGACACCATTAGTTGATTTTTGTATGGCATAGGTGCCTGCGCTGCTAGCGGATTCGTTTGCCTTCCATTTAAGCGAAACGGTATTTTCATTTATTGATTTAGCATTAAATGAAACAAAGGAAATAGGAATTAATGAATTACTAGTCGCTAACCAAATTGTAGCATTCATCAATAATTTTTGATGGTTACCAGCTGCATCGGTAAAATAGCCGTTGAATAATCCATCACCGGTGTCTCCAGTACCATCATCACAAGGAGAGCTATCACCAAATGCTACAATCTTGCCATTGCCATAACGGGCATAGGCACACATCACATTGTTATTATTAAAGGCAGATCCAGTTGTATAGGTAACAGCTTTGATACTGCTATTATTAGCAGGGTGCATGGTAATAGTAGTACCATTGAACCATTGTAATTCGGTTACATCCCCCATTGGGCCATGTAGCAATGAATCGCCTGGTAAAGGTGGCACATTGAAACTAGCTTGTGATATATTGGCCAAATCGAAGCTAAATCCAAATGGATCAGTTTTAATACCATTATTGGTCATTAAATCGTTCCAAATATCGGGTGAATCAAATCCGTCATTATTTCTATCTGATACAGTATGGTCGCTTACCATAAATAGTCCACCCCCATTATACACAAAATTGAGCAATGCCGTTTTCTCTGCTGCAGTAAATAAGATATTGGGTTCACATACAATGAAAACTTTATAATTGCTGAGGTCCTGTACATTATTGGGGTTGCCATAGGTAAGTGAACTGTCGTAGGGCAAAGTTTCAACTAGATAGCCTTTTTTAACGCAATCAATACCCCAGGCAGAGAGGGCACCTTTCCAATAATTTTCTGCCGTACTTGCGGTAATATTACTTTGAGTAGGTGTAGGAGTTCTTCTTGCATTGGCTTCTGTACCACCAATAGTAGGATTACCTGCACTATAACTTAGATTATATAAATCAGCATCTATTACCCAATCAGCGTTACCGGCTGTTTCAGCCTTCTTGGCATCGAAAAGAATTTTAACTGTTTGCCCTTGAAGGAAATGCCCAAATCCGAAAAATAAAAGATAAAATAGACTTGTTTTCATTCAAAAATTTAGTTTGCAAAGATAAGTCTATAATGGAGAGATTTAACGAAAATTAATTAGTTCAATTGAGATAAATCCTTAATTTTTTCGAAAAGTTTAAACAGATTTTAAGCTACAATTTCAGTATCAATTGTATTGTTTATACTGAAATTGATTTTTGCTTCTCAAATTATATATTATATCAAGTTTATAATTTATTGTAAAAGAGATTATAGGTCAATAATATTAACTATAAAAAAACCGTAACAATTGTTACGGTTTTTTATAATCCTGCATTTTCTTATTTCACTTCTTCAAACTGTACATCTTCCACATGATCGTTAGTGCCACCAGTTGATTGACTGCCCTGATCAGGCTGTGCTGCATCTGCGCCTGGTTGAGCTCCTGCTTGCGCCTTGTAAATTTCTTCACTGGCTGCTGTCCAAGCAATATTCATTTCAGCTGTAGCGGCATCTATAGACGCTAAGTCCTGTAACTTATGAGCTTCTTTCAATTTATTCAAGGCAGTTTCAATGGGTGCTTTTTTATCCGCTGAAATTTTATCACCATATTCTTTTAACTGCTTTTCAGTTTGGAATATGAGACTATCTGCCTGATTGATTTTTTCGATTTTCTCTTTTTCTAATTTATCAGTGGATTCGTTTGCTTTAGCTTCTGCCTTCATTTTTTCAACTTCCTCTTTACTCAAGCCGCTGCCACCTTGAATGGTAATTTTTTGTTCTTTTCCTGTGCCTTTATCCTTTGCCGTTACATGCAAGATACCATTGGCATCTATGTCAAATATTACTTCAATTTGAGGTACACCACGAGGAGCAGGTGGAAGATCACTAAGGTTAAAGCGACCAAGGCTTTTGTTTTGATTGGACAAGGGACGTTCTCCTTGTAAAACATGAATTTCCACGCCTGGTTGATTATCACTAGCAGTACTAAAAGTTTCTGATTTTTTAGTAGGAATAGTGGTATTGCTATCAATCAAACGAGTCATAACACCTCCCATGGTTTCAATACCCAAGCTCAAAGGGGTAACGTCTAATAACAAAACATCTTTCACCTCGCCAGTCATAACACCACCTTGTATAGCGGCACCAACTGCAACAACCTCATCAGGATTTACACTCTTGTTAGGCTTTCTACCAAAGAATTTCTCTACAATCTCTTGTACTTTTGGAATCCTTGTACTACCTCCTACCAAAATAACTTCATCAATTTCGCTGGTACTCATGCCGGCATCTTTCAATGCAGCTTCACATGGTTTTAAACAACGTTCAAATAATTTGTCGGCTAATTGTTCAAATTTAGCACGGCTTAATTTAACCACTAAGTGTTTGGGAACTCCATCCACTGCAGTGATATAAGGCAAATTGATTTCTGTTTCTGAAGAGGACGACAATTCAACTTTTGCTTTTTCAGCGGCTTCTTTCAAACGTTGTAATGCCATAGGGTCTTTACGAAGGTCGATGGCTTCATTGCTTTTGAATTCTTCGGCCAACCAATCCATGATTACTTTATCAAAATCGTCTCCACCTAAATGCGTATCACCGTTGGTGCTTTTAACTTCAAAAACGCCATCGCCTAATTCAAGTACGGAAATATCGAATGTACCACCACCAAGGTCAAATACTGCAATTTTATGGTCTTTTCCACCTTTGTCTAAGCCATAAGCCAAGGCAGCTGCCGTTGGTTCATTTACGATACGTTTTACAGTAAGTCCAGCAATTTCGCCAGCTTCTTTTGTAGCCTGGCGCTGACTATCATTAAAATAGGCAGGAACGGTAATAACTGCTTCTGTTACTTCATGACCAAGGTAATCTTCCGCCGTTTTTTTCATTTTTTGTAAAACCATGGCACTAATTTCCTGTGGCGTATATTGTCTGCCATCTATGTCAATTCTAACTGTATTATTGTCGCCTTTTACTACTTTATAGCTCCAATGACTGCTTTCTTCTGTTACTTCATCGAATCTACGGCCCATAAAACGCTTCACACTGCTGATGGTATTTTGTGGGTTAGTGATGGCCTGGCGTTTGGCAGGATCTCCTACTTTACGCTCCCCATTTTTAAGGAAAGCCACTACTGATGGGGTTGTACGACGCCCTTCATCATTGGCTATTACTACCGGTTCGTTGCCTTCCATTACGGAAACACAACTATTGGTGGTTCCAAGGTCAATTCCTATAATCTTTCCCATTGTATTTTGTTTTTATTGTTCACTGATGATTGTCAATCATTGTGCCATAGGAGAAAAAGTGCAAAAATGTCATGTTTAGAGGCTAAATCATGCATAGTAATAAGAAATTAGAACAATTTAGAAACCTGAAATTTTCTAAAAACGCCTAAAATTGATTTTATTTGTCTGATTTAAAGATAATATATTATCACAGTGCTTTGTAATCATTATTATAAGCAGTATATTAGCTTTAGAAAAAATAGAATCCCTAAACTTTCAACCTCTAATCATGAAAAAATTACTTCTATCTCTTTTCGTTTTACCTATTCAATTGTTCAGTCAAAATGTTGGTATTGGAACTGCTACTCCTACCAACGGAAAGCTAATTGTAAGTGGATCTACAGCCTTGACCCAATTGTTAATTGGTCCAACAGGATCTGCTAACGTTAGTATTGATGTTCTATATCCAATGATTGGATTTAATAATTATTATAATTCGGGGTATAAAGCATGGAATACTGGATATTCTGGAAAAATCGTTTTTGAGGATGGATCTGGTAGCCTGTTAATTCAAAATTCTAGTGCCAGTTTTGCTACTGATGCAGCAATTTCAATCACTACAGCATTGGTTATTAACAAAAACCAGCTAGTTGGAATTGGAGATATTGTTCCTGCGTATAAACTGGATGTTGCTGATAGAATGCGTTTAAGAACAGGCATACTAAATAATATAACCACTACTCCAGGTATATGGTATGATGATTATAGGTATGGTACTGTTCGAAGCTTTGCTGGAATGCAGGATAGTATTCGTTGGGGCGTTTATGGTGGAGGTTCCGGTGGTGTTGGCTGGATGAGTAATTTTAATGCAAAATCGGGCAATGTAAATTTTGGTAATACTACTAATGATACCTATCGTTTAACATTAAGTGGCAAGGATTATGCCCTTGGGCTTTACAATGAAGCAGGAAATTATTTTGGCAATGTAACTAGTAATGCGACTAACGATTTGGAAATTGCATCTAGCTATGGAAGTGCTTTTTTAGGAGGCTTTCCTGCCACCAATATATTATTAAACCCACCATCTAGTTCTTTATTTTCCTTTCCTGGAAATGTAGGTGTAAATACCAGCACCCCTAACGCAAGCTTACATGTTGGTGGGGATGTATATATAGGAACTAGTGCAGGTACACCTGCTACTGGTTACAAATTGAGTGTGAAAGGAAAAATTATTTGTGAAGAGGCCAAGGTTCAATTAAGTGCTTCTTGGCCTGATTATGTATTTGCGGATAATTATCAATTGATGTCGTTGGATAATTTTGAGAAAAACATTAAAGCTTTAAAACATTTACCCAATATTCCTGCTGCCAAAGAAATGGAGGCTAACGGCATCGAATTAGGTGATATGAATAGAAGATTATTAGAGAAAGTAGAAGAACTTAGTTTGTATATCATTCAACTTAATAATCGATTAAAAACGCTGGAGAAAGTAGCTAATCAATAGTCAACAATTCAATTTTAAAGGGCATTTTTCTATTATTTTAAAATGAATTTGTTATGACAAGATTCCTCCTGCTAACCGTATTTCTATTTTTTATAAACGCTTCAAACGCGCAACTAATTGTAAGTGATGAATTGTCTGCATTACT
>CAIOIZ010000080.1 GCA_903858475.1 uncultured Bacteroidota bacterium | reverse complement strand
TTAAAAGGAGAACCTTCCACGGAAATGAAGGAGCAGTTGGTTGTAAAAAAAATGATTGCCACTACCCGTATGTTTGGAACACCGGTTACCAGTCTGCAAGCCATTAAAGAAGCCGTGGCTACTTATACAGCCAGGGCTGCTGAAAAATTGCGGCGACAGGGAAGTGCTGCCAATACCATCAGTGTATTTATTGTACCCAAAGAAATACAAAAGCCCGGTGCGCATTTCAGACATGGACCAAGCCTGAGCAGTTATATCATTTTGCCCAGGGCCACTGCTGCTACACATGAATTGATTAAGCCGGCAGTGCAATTGGTGGATCAATTATTTGAGGCGGGTCGTATTTATAAAAAAGCAGGTGTGTTGCTGAGCGGCATTGTACCCGATACGGCCATACAGGGAAATTTATTTTTGCCCAAGGCCATTAATGAGCATCGCATGCTGATGAGCATGATTGACAATATCAATTTCAGTCAGCGCGACGACCTGCTCAAGTTTGCCGTATCAGGCACCAAGCGAAACTGGAAGATGCGGCAGGAGTTAAGAAGTCCGCGCTACACCACCCGATGGAATGAATTGTATAAAATCAAATAGCGATGTACAACCCCTTGGCATTACTCAATGAGCCACTAATGAAGGCACTCTTAATGAGTCCTAAAATATTTGTGCGCGAATATTATCCCAGAGGAGCGGTCGGTAAAGATTTGTCTTTATTATTTACCTGTTACGATCAAGAAAACGAAGTAGAAAAAACCAGGGCATTGTTTCATTTTCAACAATTAACAGGAAGTAATTATGCCTATTTATACGATAGCTCGGTAATAGCCGACAAAGAAAAACTACTGAAGGCGGCGATGATGCCCGAAGGTTATCGAATTTATATGAATATGCTATCGGGCCCCTGGGTGGCGCCACCCACCTTGAAAAAACAAATACATGCTTATATGTTGCAGCACTTGCCCTGGTGGAATTATACCAAATCCTATCAACTGCATATACACTTGAAAGACCGTTTCGGGCAACTCTACCTGCAATTAAGTTGGAAGGCAAATAAAGCCGAAGTACTTTTGGAGGAGATAGAAAATGCATCGGTATGTGCTACGACATGAGTTATTTTTCCAGCATTAAATTAATCAGCGATTATTTACAATTGCAGGAAGAAAATCAATTTGACTTTTCACCCACTTATCACCAGGTGGCGCAAACCTTTGCGCCCTGGCCTGTTGCAGTAAATGAAGGCGGTATTAAAATAAAAATATTTGAGTGGGGACTGATTGCCGATTATATGAATAGTGCCGAGAAAATCAAGCAATACCGCAGTAGTATGGCCAATGCGCGTTCGGAGAAAATGCTCGACGACCCTAAATCGGTATGGCATCGAATAAGGCAGCAACGTTGTTTGGTTTTCTGCAATGGCTTTTTTGAACACCGCGATATGGGCGCTAAAAAAAAGCAACCCTATTTTATTCGGATGAAAGACGAAGCATTGTGTTGCATGGCCGGTTTATATAATTATGCACCGGTACCTGACCCAACTACAGGAGAATTGATTGGCAGCTTTAGTATTCTCACCCGTACTGCCAATACCATGATGCAAAAAATTCACAATGGCGGGGAGAATAGCGGCCGTATGCCCCTCTTGCTGAATCGCGAGTTGGCCCAGCGTTGGTTAGAAAAAGACATGAGTGACCAGGGCCTCCGCAATATCTGCGACTATGCGATGCCGATAGAGAACATGATTGCCTGGCCGGTGAATAGTATTCGAAAAAGGAAGGAAGATAATGAGGAAGTGATAAAACCGATCAATTTATTATTCGATGAAATAAGGGGGGAAGAGAAAAAAGTAAAGTAGCAGTATATATCTTCAAATCAAAGTGAAATAGCACTTAAAGAGGTTTTTACTTTTTCCATTGCACTCTTTCATACAGTCCAATATTCATCATTATCAATAACATTCCATAAAAAACATCTTCCAGCGGGATTGTATAAATTCTTATACCCAAGTTCTCGGCATCATTGTACAATACCACTGGTATTGCTGTAAGAAAGCCATTGACCAACAAAAAGGGAATCAGTATGATAAGATAGGAAATCAAAAAAGCAGTTATATCAAAAGCTTTCCATTTACGTCTTGTAAAATAAATCAAGAACATAAAAAAGGCATTCAATAGAAATGTCCAGGAGGTATATGCTCTATTAAAAAAAAGTATCCCCACTACTAATAAGAGTATGGCAATCAATAAAAATATTTTTTCGCCAATAAATGAATTACTCCATTGTGGAAAATAAGCACGAATACAGGCATAAATAAACACACAACAATAAGGAACAATAAAAAAGAAAAGCACTTCTTCCATTGGAAGGTTATACAGGTAAATCCCCGTAATATAGTTGGGATTGAAATGCCATACGCCCTGGGCAGTAAAATACATATCCCACCCGATATAAAACAGTGCTGGTAGTATCATGGCAGGAAATACGTATTTCCAACTTTTACAAAATGCTACTTTTTTATCAAAACTCAATGCTAAAGGCCCTAATAGGGAGGCCAGCAAAATCAAAAAATATGTATAATGAGTTGACAAATTCGAAGATGAATAAAATGGATGATATCAATCAAATATCCTCTATTGCTGTGAAGATTGATTGCGCAATTGGTCGGCTTTTATTTTTTCCCAATACTTTTTAGCTACATAGAGCATACCAAAACTTTCGCCCTCTTCCTTGTCAATATGTTTGTGATGCATCTTATGAGCCCAACGAATGGTTTTAATATATCGATTATTGCTTCTGCTAAACCACTTGATGCGCTGGTGAATAATCACTTCGTGCACTATAAAGTAGGCTAGTCCATACATCGCAATGCCAAATCCAATGGCTGCTACCCAATATTGCTGATGCTGTAAACCCAACATGATACAAAGCCAGCTTGGGATGGCGAAAATTAAAAAGAATGCATCGTTTTTCTCCAACACATGACCAGTAGGCTTATGATGATCTTCGTGTAAATACCAAAGAAACCCATGCATGATAAAACGATGGGTGCACCAGGTAACCCCTTCCATCAGAAAAAAGGTACCCACAATAATTGCTATAAAACTAAACCAGTTCATAAAAATGTACGTAGTAATAAAAAGAACATTAATTGTATCAATAACAAATGTATCGCAAATTTGTTTTGCTTATTGAAATTGGCAAAATGAAAAAAACTTAATAATAACATACTAATCACCAACCAAGAAATATAGTTGAATAAAGGTATGCTAGCTCCATTCCATTGCCAGAAACCCAATTGAACCGCTGCTGGCTCCATCACCCAATCAAAAAAAACGGCCAAAGTGGCGCCATCCACAATAACAGAGATAGCCCTGAGTCTTGCTACTTGTTTGCCCATTTGCTGTAATGCTTTTGACAATAGGGTATGAATACTAATACCACAACAATAAATTACAATAAACCAATTAATGCCAATTACCCAAGGCACCTGCCTAATACGTGGCCCCAGGATGGCACCATATTGATATTCGCCAAAAAGCATACTAGTATTAACTCCTATCACTTCAACGACAATTCCGGTAACAAATGCAATGCAGAAAAAAATATAAAAAGCCAAGTTTTTTTGAGATTGTGTCCAAATGATTAAAGCAAAACAAAGCAATAAATTAAAAGGGGTGGATTGAACAAAAAATGCTTTTTGATTGGTAAACAAAATACCCAATAAGCCGATGGCATGAAAAAAAACAGCAATTATAGTAGCTGCTTTCGTTTTTGTCATTTGTGTAGTGTTGCTCGTCACGCCTTATTTTTTGAGTCAATGAATTCACTTACAATTTTGGCGCTTTGTAAACAAAGAGGTATGCCGCCACCCGGGTGTACAGTACCGCCGCAGCAATATAATCCTTGGATGGTGGAACTGAAATTAGGATGCCTTAAAAAGGCAGCCATTTTACTATTAGAGCTGGTGCCATATAAACTTCCCCGATAGGAGAATGTATTTTTTTCCATCAATACAGGATCCAATATTTCTTCTGTTTCAATCAAGGGCGCCATATCGGTATTCAATAAACGATTTAATTTTTCAATGATATGCGTACGGGCACTTGCTTGCAACTGTGTCCAATCTTGTCCTGTATTAGCTGGAGCGTTAATCATTACAAACCAGTTTTCGCAACCTGCTGGTGCCATGCTCCCTTCCATTTTAGAAGTAATATTAATGTAGACAGTAGGATCATTGACCAATGTGCCTTTTTTAAACAATGCATCAAATTCCGTTTTATAATCTGCACTAAAAAAAATATTATGTAGGTCTAGTTGAGGAAATGATTTTTTAATCCCCCAATAAAAAACCAGTGCACTACTACTTCTCTCCTGCCTCAAGACATCTTTTGCCTTGTATTCACTTTGCAGCAAATTTTTATAGGTAAAATAGATATCCATATTACTCACTACAATATCCGCATAAATATTTTGCTGATTAATCACTACTCCGCTCACGCTGCCTTCGTTATGAATAATTTTTTCTACCGCTTGGTTATAATAAAATCGTACCCCTTTTTTTTCTGCCAGCTTCACCAATGCTTCTGTAATATTCACCATGCCACCAGTAGGATAAAAAACACCCTCATTGAATTCAAGATGTGGAATCATGCTCAACATGGCCGGTGCCTGAAAGGGGTTGCTTCCATTATAGGTTGCATATCGATTAAACAACTGAATGGCTTCAGGAGAAGAAAAGGATTTAGTATTGTATTGGTGTAGGGTTTTGAATAAATAACCAAACTTTACTGCAGCCATTGCTTTAAAAATCCTTCGATGCAGCCAGGTGCTTTTTTTATGAAGAGAATGACTTAGAAAAACGGTACCAATTGACTGATAGGCTTTTTTAGCGCTTTGCAAATATTTTCGCAAAGCATCGGGGCTTTCTCCAAATTGCTTATTCAATTCAGCAGCAAATAGATCGAGGTCGGCGTATGCTTTGATAGTCTTTCCATTTTCATAAAAATAATTGCAGGCTACAGGAATACGGCGGTATTGAAAATAATCGGCGATCGGCTCATTGGCAAGTGTAAATAATTCTTCAATAAGATAAGGCTGTGTAAATAAAGAAGGGCCTGCATCAAAGAGATAACCATCTTTTTCAAAGGCAGACAACTTGCCACCTGGATAATTATTTTTTTCATACACCGATACTTCCATCCCTTGTACCGCTAGTCGAATAGCGGTAGCGATACCAGCAATACCACTGCCAATTACAATAACTTTCTTTATGTCGGATGAATGGGTATGCATGCTTGATTATTGCTCCTTACAAAAGTAACTTAAAAAATGACTTTGCTTGTATCAATACGATGGATGCAGATAGGCTTCTAGTTTTGGAAAGGCAATTTTAAACCAAGCCGTATATTTCTGAGGATGCGAAACAATCGATTCGCGAATGGCACTCATGCTACTATAACAAAAATCCATCACTTCCACTGGTGCAGGTGCAATAGCAGCTTCATAATGGCCAATGTATACATGATCAAATTCATATTCGGTAAGTCCATTTTCAAAATCAGCTCTGTATACAAAATCAAAAATTTTTTTCAATGGAACAGTAAATCCCATTTCTTCTGATAACCTGTTTTCAGCTGCCAATAAAGTATCCTGCCCCTGGTAGGGATGACTACAGCAGGCATTGGTCCATAAGCCACCACTATGGTATTTACTCAATGCTCTTTGTTGTAGTAGCATTTCACCCTTACTATTGAAAATAAAAACACTGAAGGCTCTATGCAATAGACCCTTTTGATGGGCTTCCATTTTCTCCATGGCACCCAAAGGAAGATCTTGCTCGTCCACTAATATTAACTGCTGCAATTGATTTATAAGATATTTAAGTGTGTACGCAAACCAGCTTTGGCCAGAATGAATGCTTTGGAATAATTGGGAATACGAATCCTAGCTTCGAGTATTTGTGCAGGCTGGGTTCGTTTTATTTTCTTAAATAAGGAAAGATAATATTTGTAGGCTACATACACACCAAACCTTGCCTTCACAGGCAATTCAAGTATGCCCTGATAAGCAGCTGCAAAATCGTTGGCAATATCATTTTCAATTTCACTTTTTACATCATGCGTAAAATTATTAAAATCCACACCAGGGAAATAGGTGCGACTGAGTAAATGATAATCTGCCTTTATATCTCTTAGAAAATTTACCTTTTGAAAAGCAGCACCCAAGGATTGGGCAGCGGGCTTAAGCTGACTGTACATTTTGGCATCACCATTGCAAAATACATATAGACACATTAGTCCCACAACTTCTGCGCTCCCATAAATGTATTCTTTATACCCTAGCATATCATACTTGGTTTTATTTAAATCCATTTCCATGCTATCAAAAAAAGCATCAATGAGCGCTATGTCAATTTTATTTTCATTGACGGTCAGCTGAAAACTATGCAAGATTGGATTTAGACTAATTCCTCTTTCCAGTGCATCGTAAGTGGCTGCTCTAAATTCATCTAATAATGCTTGCTTATCCTGGTGATGAAAAGTATCTACAATTTCATCTGCCAATCGTACAAATCCATAAATATTGAAAATAGGTGTACGAAGATCCTTGTGCAATAACTTAATGGCACTACTAAAAGAAGTGCTATAAGTTTCGGTAGTGATCTTACTGCATTGTTGACTAGTATGGTGATATAATCCTAACATCAATATTTTTTTTGTGCCTCCTTGGCTACTACTTCTCCACTGATTAAACTTGGTGGAACCCCTGGACCCGGCACAGTTAATTGCCCAGTAAAGAACAAGTTTTTTACTTTTTTACTTCTACAAGACGGCTTCAATACGGCCGTTTGTAGCAATGTATTTGCCAAACCATATGCATTCCCTTTAAAGGAATTATAATCCGCTTTGAAATTACTCACAGAATAAGAACTTTTATAAATAATGTTTTCTCTTATGGATTGTCCTATCCTTTTCTCAAACCGCTCTACTATTTGTTCAAAATAAAGATTCCTCAATTCTTCTGTATCACCTTCGAGCCCCGAAGCCACTGGAATCAGAAAAAATAAATTTTCACAACCCGGTGGGGCTGCAGTTTCATCTGTAACAGAGGCCGTGCTCACATAAAATAGCGGAGCCGTAGGCCACTGAACCTCTGTATAAATCTCTTTACCATGCAACCCAAAATCTGTATCAAAAAACAGCGAATGATGTAATACGTTCTTGAGTTTTTTATTCAGCCCAATGTAATATAACAAAGAGCTGGGCGCCATTGTTCTGTTTTCCCAATATTTATTAGAATAGCTCCTATATTCAGGTGGCAAGAGCTTCGACTCTGTAAAATGATAGTCCGCTCCACTTATAACCACCTCTGCAGGAAATTCGAGCACATGAGATTGTTCATTCAATGCAATAACTTTTTTGGCCAAGTTTTTTTGTACATCAATCTCCACTACATCGGTTGAAAAAGAAAACCGAACGCCTAATTCTAGTGCCAGAGAATACATGGCTTCTACAATTTTGTGCATGCCTCCTCGTGGGTACCAAGTACCTAATTTGATATCACCATAATTCATCAAGCTATATAAGGCAGGCGTATTTTGTGGTAAGGCCCCCAAAAACAAAACAGGAAATTCCAATAATTCCCTCAACCTTGGATTTTTAAAATGCTTTCCGATATGTGATTTCATATTGGAAAAAATATCCAGTTTAAATAACCCCTTGATAACATCCATTTCTAGGAATTCCAGCAATGATTGTCCGGGTTTGTGCACTAATTTATTGATTCCAACATCATATTTGTAGGCTGCTTCTTTTAAGAATTGATCAAGATGAGTGCCACTACCGGGCTCCATCATTTCAAATAAATTACGCATGGCCTCATAGTCAGCTGGAATATCTGTCATCCCTTCTGGCCAATAAACCCTATAGGAAGGATCCAATCTATACAAGATATAATAATCGCTTACTTTTTTTCCAAACTGCCCAAAGAATCTTTCAAATACATCGGGCATCCAATACCAACTAGGCCCCATATCAAAAACAAACCCCTCGGCCAATAGTTGACGGGCACGACCACCGGGATGTGATTGTTTTTCCAATACCGTTACATCCCAACCTGCTTTAGCCATAAAGGCTGCAGCAGCTAGGCCTGCAAATCCGCTTCCTATGATTACTACTTTTTTAATTTTGTTTTATTTTAATCAACACAATATTCAATTACCGCTGTCCTTTCGGGTTCTAAAATACGGTAATTGGATTAAATAGGGCAATGGCTAAAAAATGAATTTTAGAATCGGCTCAACTGCTCTTTCAATAATTTACGGGCAAAGTGAATACGGCTTTTAATAGTACCCAATGGCTCTTTTAAAATCTCCGCAATCTCGTTGTATTTATAACCGTCAAAATACAATAAAAAAGGATTCTTAAAAATTTCAGGCAATTGATGTAGCGCCTGTTGTATTTCTTTCATCTGCAAATTCGCGATGGCATCATTGGTAATTACTGCCTGTTTGCTATCCAATAAAAAGTCATTGGGACTATTATCAAATACAGTTTTTTGTTTTGACTTGCGACGATAATTATTGATGAAAATGTTGCGCATGATGGTATACAACCATGCTTTGATATTAGTGCCTACATAATATTTTTCTTGATTGGCCAATGCCCTGTAAAAAGTTTCTTGCAAGAGATCCTTGGCCGATTCGTTATCACGCGTAAGGGTAACAGCAAATGGCTTCAGGTATTCTTCATTACTAACCAATAATTGTGAAAATTCGATAGTAGACATGCGTTTTGTTTAATTTTTACAATCCAAAATTAAACATTCCTGATATATGGTGGAAATATTTTGTTTAATATTTTTTGTTAATAATTAAACACTTTATAATAAATTGAAAACCAATATATTAAAATGTAAAGTCTAGATTTGGTTCACAAAATCCATGACTTCAGACCTGGATTTTTTAAAATGAATGGATGGCGGCACGCTTTTTTTCCAACTGGAAACTAGTTGTCCAGAGATAATGAGGGGAATATTGGGTAAGTGTTGGTGTATTTTATCCATGAATCGATCGAAGTGGAAATTTTTTGCTACAGTAGTTAAATGGGTATACATATAATCGGGTTTCAAAAAATTGGCCAGATATTGTATATCACTACTGGGACTTGCGGAACCTAAATAAATAGTTCTAATTCCACGTTCCTTTAAGATATAATGCAGGTATATTAATCCCAATTCATGGTATTCGCCTTCTGGAAGAAAAAGAAGAACAGAGGTAGTATGATGAACCGGATGGGGTAGTTTATCGATACCAACAAGTAGTTTTTGCCGAATAATATTGGTTACTAAATGTTCTTGCGCAGGATTGACATGATTGGTCAACCACAAAATTCCAATCTTCTCTAAAAAGGGGAAAATCAAAAAATTGATTGCTTTTTCAAGCCCTTTGACAGAAATATAATTATCGAGAATAACTTCAAAATCTTGCATTTTTAACTCAATCATCGATTGAACCAATTCGTTCAAAAGCCTTTCCTGCTGGGCTTCTGACTGGTTCAAAGACAAAATTTTCTGACCCAGTTCAAGTTCAGACATTTTATTAATATGGGACACTTTGAAACCATATTTGTTCAGTAAAGAAACATTTAAGATGGTTTTCAGCTCTTCGCTTGTATAATACCTGATATTGGTTTTGGTGCGGTTGGGTTTTATGAAATTATAACGCTGTTCCCAAATGCGAATCGTATGGGCTTTAATGCCAGATAGATTTTCGAGGTCCTTGATTGTGAATTGATTCATGCAAAAGCGTTTAAGCTATTACAATCATTTAAGCATTTTGTTTAAGTAAATACGCCAAAAAATAAAACAAACTTAAAAATTACGTATTGGCAGGTCCTTAAAGACCTTGCCCACTAATTGACTTTTGTGAAAGATGATCGTCCAAGCAGTGAGAAAAATAATCAAGCAGTCGGTAGTAAAGGAAGCCTTTTGCTGATACCAGATTTCCAAAGCGCCTTTATAAGGATAGATGCTAGCATACATGGCATGTGGATCAGCTGCTTCGGAAACAAGTTTTTCCTCATCTCTAAATATCAGGGACCCAATACCTGTCATGCCAGGCTTTGCATCATAAATTTTATTGCGAATGTCTTCAGGATAAAGGGCTACACTCACCCCCATCAATGGACGAGGACCAACAATACTCATCTGCCCGGTTAGCACATTAAGAATTTGAGGTAGTTCATTGATTTTGCTGATTCGAAGAAATTTACCAAAACGGGTAACCCTTGGGTCATTGCGTAAAGTGATGGCCCCTGTTCCAATATTGGGACTATTTTTTACCATGGTAGCAAATTTCCAGATACCAAATGGACGATTTTTATAGCCAATTCTTTTTTGGCGATAGAAAACCTCATGTTCCCCTGTAAAGAGCAATACAATAATACAAAACAGAAATAGCGGGGATAAAAGCACTAGAGAAGTCGAAGCGATTAAAATATCCAATACTCGTTTTGAAAATTTATACATCCTTTTATTTTAATTAAAATACAGTTTTTATTTTATCTGCGACTGCTTGTAATGACTCATCGCTGATATTGGTACTACAAGGAATACTTAAACAACGCTGGTATACATAATTGCTATTGTCCTTTTCGGTAATGTATATATCCTCTTTAAACATAACCAATTGATTCATTGGCACCCAAAATGGACGGCTTTGCATTTTGTGATCGTTCAATACTTTCAACAGCTCTTTTTGTTTTTCGGTCATTATAGTTGGCAACCACCAATTGGGCTGAACCGAATCGGCCACATCCTGAAATTGTATATCGCCCACTCCTTTCAATGCCGATTTATAAAATGCTATGATTTCCTTTTTACGTTGTAAAAAACCTGGTAGCTGCTCCATTTGAGCTACGCCCATTGCAGCAGCGACATTTACCAATCTATAATTATAACCAATGGCATCGTGAACATATTCAAAAGGATCACTTTTTGCCTGCGTAGTTAAATGCTTTGCTCTTTTTGCAAGTGCTTCGTCATTGGTTACAATCATTCCACCCCCACCTGTAGTAATAATTTTATTGCCGTTATAACTAAAAGTACCCAGCAATCCAAAGCTGCCAGCATGTTTCCCATTATAGTAACTACCCAATGCCTCTGTACTATCTTCTACAACGGTGAGGTGATATCGATTGGCTAGTTCCATCAATCGATTCATATCAGTCATATTGCCCAATACATGCACAGGCATGATAACAGGAATTCTTCTGCCATCTTTTTTATAATGACAAAAGCCATTGCGTTCTTCCGTTTCCGTTTCTAAAAAATGTTGAAGTACATCCAAATCCATTTGCCAATTAGCTGAATCGGTGTCAATAAAAATGGGACTAGCGCCAGTATATTTAATGGCATTGCAAGTAGCAATAAATGTAATATTCGGAGTAATTACATAATCAGCTGCAGTTACATCCAGCATGACCAAACAAATATGCAATGCCGTAGTACCACTGCTGGTTGCCACTGCGTATTGAGTGCCGGCAAATGCGGCTGACATTTTTTCGAATTGATCAACATAACTGCCTACACTGCTTACCCATCCGGTATCCAGACAGTCTTTAACATATTTCCATTCATTGCCACCCATATTGGGGCCAGAAAGTAGGAGCATGGGGCTTTTTTTTTCTGGACGAAGTTATTGAAAAAAAAGCGCTCTGCCTTGAATAGCAGAGCGAAATGTATGAAAGATTTTTAAACCTGAAACTATATGTTTCTATATTTTTGGCCAAATGAATCCGTTACAATACCCGTAGACAATAGTGTATAAATTTCTTTTACACCATCAGGAACGGTTTTGGTAATGGTAAAGCCCAATTCATTTTTAATCTTATCAAAATTTACGCGGTAATCACGAGGGTCTTCATTCATCTCCACATAATTCACTTTTACATTGGGCACTACCTTACAAACTTCTTCAATAATCATTCCTTTATTGTAATTCTCTTCGGTAGTGCCTACATTGAAGACATTGGCCCTTACCTTGGCATCATCCGTTTCAATTACCAATACTACTGCTCTTGCCAAATCATCCACATGGCAATAAGGTCGCCAGAATTGGGCACCCCAAATTTCTTGTTCCCCATGAATGGTAGCATTGCGGGTAAATTCATTGACTGTTAAATCGAAACGTATTCTTGGAGAAAAGCCATACACTGTACTAAAACGCAAAGCGGTGCTACACATATTCGTATCCTTGCGTTCTTCCATGATGTACTTTTCAAACTTCACTTTCAATTCGGCATATAATGAAACAGGATTTAATTCAGATGTTTCCACTACAAAGGAATTAGGATCTGGCATCTTACCATAATTACTACATGTACTTGCGAATACAAATTTTTTCACCCCTGCTTTTTCAGCCGCTTCAAAAAGTGCTACAGCTCCACCCCAATTGGTTTCCTGTGCTTCTTCACTAAATTTTTTGCAAGCTGGATCGCCCACTATGGCAGCAAGGTGAGCAATGGCATCAATACCAACCAATGCTTTTGCCACTTCCTCCGCATTGCGTACATCACCCTTCATAAATTCAAAATTCGGATCCAACATCACATCATACAGGGCATCACCACCAAATTTCAAGGAATCGAATGCCCGTACCTGGTATCCTTTCTTTAATAATTGGCGAACCAATACAGATCCAATATATCCTGCACCACCTGTAACTAAAACTTTCATGCTTGAATAATTTTGAAAGGGCAAAGATACTGCCTTCCTATTAATAAATTCCTGCTACTGCCATCAGGTTTTAGCAATGGCGAAGAGGATAATTACCATTTGATAAGAAAATTATTTTGCTGGGACCCCCATGACAGTGCAATTGTCCGGCACATCATGCACTACCACGGCACCTGCTCCTACCATTACATTTTTCCCAATTTTAATCCCCTGTTTAATGACGGCATTGGCGCCGATAAAAGATTGACTGCCCACTGTTACATTACCACACAATACTGCACCAGGAGCAATATGTGCAAAAGGCTCAATGATGCATTCGTGATCGATTGAACAGTTGGTATTACAAATCACTCCTGTGCCGATTTGAACCAAAGGATTAATAGTGGCATTGGCGGCAATCATAACAGCATTAGCGGCAATCACTGCACTGGGATCCACCACAGCAGTAGGATGAATGGCATTGATCGGCAAACAATTTTTGCTGGCCAATGCAAGAAATATTTTTTCACGAATGGCATTGTCGCCGATAGCAATAAAGAAAGGATGCTTCACTAAGCTTTCTATCGCGGCCACTTCATCCCCCAAGTATTCTAATGAAAAAGGATTATAGTCTTTTTGTGTTTTTTCGCAATAGCCGGTAACTTTTTTGCCCGCCGCCTGTAAGATGCCACAAACAACAAATGCATGTCCTGAATAACCTATAAGAATCATTCGATTGATTTAATGCTTTAAATTTAATAAGGTTTGGTATTCTTTGAGGATATTTTTCCAGATATTTTCTCTTTGATAATCCGATTGCACTATTTGGTAGAGCTGTGCCGCCATTTCTGTCATGCGATTTGGATTGGCCAAAGCAAATTCCAACTGCTGGAGTAATTGTTGGCTATTCCCTTTTTCAAATAGTAATCCAGTAACTTGATTTTGCACGATATCCGAATTGCCTTCAATATCACTGCAGGTGATGGGCAATTCCATAGCCGCGGCTTGCAATAGCACATTGGGGAAACCTTCCCGATGACTAGGAAAAACAAAATACTGGGCCATCTGCAGGTAGTACTCTACTTTATCGGTCCAGCCAATATGTACAATACCAGGGTTATTGTTTATTTGATTGATGGTATCTAAGGGCAATGGGTCTAATGTTTCTTCAAAACTACCGACCAGCAATAAACGAATATTTGGTAGGCGTGATTGCAATTGCGAAAATACTTCCACTAATTCCGGTATCCCTTTATCAGTCACCAGCCTGCCGATACAAAGCAAATAAGTATAGGAGGGATTATACTGCATGGACGCTTTAATGCGGTCCATTGTTTCGTGGTTTAACGCCGTTTTGTTGAATCTAGCGGTGTCAATACCGTTAGAAGATCCTTTACCGATAACCTGCAGTTTTTTATCTGCCGTAAGTGCTTGCGCTTTGATAATTTGCAATAATGAATTACTATTCGGCCAAACCTTATTGGCAGCAGCATAGGTAATTTTTTCAACCCATTTCAACAGTTGAAATTTAAATCCTTTTTCTACCAGTAAGGGCAAGCCTGCTACTGTATGAATGCGAATGGGCACCCCCGTAATCTTGGCCGCTAACATTCCCAGCAAACCTGCTTTGGGGGTATGTGTATGTACGATGGAAGGCTTTACTTTTTTAAATAGGCGAATCAGTTGCCATAAACATTTCAAATCCTGCAAGGGTGTTATCTGCCTAGTCATGGGCACTATTCGATGTGGGCATTGCTCTTGGGCTAACACATCTGCGAGTTCTTTTCCATCAGCGCTGATCATCAACACCTCCATTCCATGCGATTGCATGTAATGCATCTGCCCCGGCAATAGGTATTTCAATGCCATCGGAACGGTAGTAATGCGAATGAGTGTGGGCTTCATTTATAATTGATAGCCCCAAAAATAACTTCATAATATTGAACTAAGCATTAGAAATTAAGATAAATTTGATTTTTACCCGATTTGACACTGTTTCTTCAGGGCAACCTGTGTTTAATAATAATTTCATTTCATGGGAATAGCAGATTTATTATTGTTTCCTTTTTACCTGTTGCTTTTCTATTTATTTTTCAGGTCAAGGAACAAACATTTACAGGACCCTATTCTAAAAATTTATCACCAACGAGGTTTTTGGATTAAGGCACTAACGGTGCTTGCTTTTGCGCTTTTCAATTCAAAGATTTCGCCAGGAGACTCCTATTTACTATACCATACAGAAGGCGCCAATATTTACAAGCTTGTGCTCCATGATTTTTCTAACCTACGTTGGATTACTTCGCCGGGTATAGAATACGATCAAAGCGGACTATTGGCAGACACTTGGAATGCGGGGTATTGTAGAGATGATAATAATTTTATGGTGGTTAGGATTGTATCGATTATTTCCTTTTTTTCATTCGGAAAATACCTGATAACCTGTTTATTCTTTTCGATGATTTCCTTTTCAGGTGTCTGGCGCTTATACCGATTTTTCTATGAACAATATCCGCATTTGCACAAAGAATTTGCCATTGCTATTTTATACTTACCCACTTTCGTGTTTTGGAGTTCTGGCATTTTAAAAGACCCCCTTTGCACGGGTGCATTGGGATGGCTCACTTACTCGGTATATGAAGCATTTTATAAGAAAAAGTATTTTTCTAAAAACCTTTTTATTATTCTATTATCGGGCTATGTATTATTTGTGCTCAAGGTTTATATCCTTGTAGCGTATGTGCCCTTCCTGTCTTTGTTTCTCGTGATGAAAAATGTAAACCTTTTAAAAAGTTTTATAGCAAAATTTGTCATCGGAATTGTATTGATTATTGGCATCATGCTGGGGTTTACAAAAATCATGAACCAGCTGAAAGATTCAATGGCTAAATATGCAGGGGAAGGCATTACCAAAACAATCAAAAACTATCAAACCAATTATGCTGCTCAGGATGGATGGGCCAATTCCAATTTTTCATTGGGCGTAGAATTTGATGGATCACTAATAAGCCTGGTAAAAATGGCGCCGGCAGCCATTGTGGCTACTTTATACCGGCCCTTTATTTGGGAATCCAGAAAGCCTTCTACCCTGCTATCTTCCTTGGAGAGTTTAGCAATTATGTTACTTACGTTTAAACTACTGTGGCTATATGGCATAAGAAAATTCCTCAGCGCACTGAGGGACCCAGCCATCATGTTTTGTATTAGTTTCTCTTTGCTATTTGCCCTCTTTGTTGGGGCCACTACTCCTAATTTTGGCACGCTTTGTCGCTATAAAATTCCTTGTATGCCTTTTTATGTAGCTGCCCTCTTCCTCATTATAGATAAATACAAAAAACAGAAAAATACTGTTGAGTTGGTAGCAACTGCAGAATAGGTATTTTAAAAAAATAGCCCCGACTGTTAAGTCAGGGCCGTTGATTTCAGAGGGGTAATCTATTATTAAAATTATGCGTTGGCAGGGTTTTGACGACCAATAACTGATGCAAATGGAGCAGCAATCACTGACCATACATTTTTCAAATATGCGTTCATTGTATGCGTAAATGAAAAGGATTTGCTTTCTTTTAGCTTTAGTGAAATATAATTGGGGGTAGCAGCAAAATTATTATTAAACGCATCGGCTGCAGGCCACATGATAAAACCTAGTTTTTTGAACTTGTCGTTTTTTTGAAATAGTAAGGTGATGCCTGCAAATGCCACAAGAAAAAATCCATAATGAACCAGTGCTAATATTTTATTGCTGAATTTGGCTTGATGTACATGAAAACGATTGCGGATATAATAATACATTTTCCATCCTTGGGTATAATCCCATTCTTGCTTTACTGAAAAGGCAGTGGCGGGATGGTAATGAATGCTATCTGCTACTGTACAAACTGGTATTTGATTGGTTTTTGTTATGCGATAGTAGTATTCTGTTTCATCGCCCCACAAAAAGAGTTTTGTTTTAGGAACGCCTACTCTTTCTACTATTCTTCTATTCAACAATGTGCCATTGAAAGGATGACCGATGCCTTCAATAATATTTACATCTACTTCATCCAATGTTTTATACTGCTGGGTTTTCCAGACAAATGATTTTTTATCTTCTTTATTAATAACTGCACAATTCAATAAACGCAGATTGCCATCATCTGCCTTTAATAGATTCTCCAAAGCATCTTCTTTTGGATATCCATCATCATCCATACACCAGATCCAGCTATAATGATTTTTGAAAGCCCAATCAATACCTGTATTGAATCCGCCTGCAGATCCTACATTGTTTTGAGTGATAAAGAAGACATCTTTTTGGGATTTCAGCCACTGTTCAGTGCTGTCTGTGCTGCCATTATTAACCACTAGAATGGCGTCTAAGTGGCGGGTCTGGTTCCTTAATGCTGTAATGCATTCGGAAAGCAGGCCATTTCGGTTGTAAGTAACAACCACAGCAATTACCTTTTCCATGGTACTGGATTATTGGTTTTAAATAGAATTTGGACTACTTATTAACGCAGGTGGGAAAAGATTATTGCGATAAACTCAAAAAAAATCAAGCTTCTTGGTTGGCGAAAACAGGAGGTTTTTGGCCTGAGGCTGTGGAAATGATGAATTTTTGGGCAAAATCGAGGGCTTCACCGATAACATGATGCATGTCCATATACCGATAAGTAGCCAGGCGCCCCAGGAACGAAATCCCCTCTTTTAAATGCGCTTCATCCCTGTATTTGAGCAAAATTTGCTTATCTGCTTCCAATCTTTTGGGGTAATAAGGGATGTCATGCTCCCCGGTTTCTTTACTGAATTCCTTAAAATAGATGGTATCCTTGTGTTCTTCCCAATTAGCAAAATGCTTGTGTTCGGTAATCCGGGTATAGGGAATATCTTCATCACAAAAATTCATTTGTGTAAGTCCCTGATAATCTCCTTCGGCATAATGAGTTTCGAATTGTACTGTTCGATAACCGAGGCGGCCGTGTTGATAGTTAAAATAAGCATCAATAGGGCCAGTATAAAAAACATGGTCGTACCCTGCCATATTACTGGAGGAATCAAATTTTGTTTGAAGGCTTACACTAATATGCGGGTGTTGCAACAATTTTTCCATGAGTGCAGTATAGCCTTCTACAGGAATGCCCGTATATAGATTATTGTGATAATTATCGTCATAATTGAAGCGAACGGGTATTCTTTTCAGTATAGAAGCGGGCAATTCGGAAGGTTCACAACCCCATTGTTTTTTGGTATATCCATAAAAAAAAGCCTCGTACAATTCCTTCCCTATAAAACGAAGGGCCTGCTCTTCAAAATTTTGAGGTTCAGCAATTGTTTTGTCAGCCAATGAGTCAAGCAGGGCTTTGGCGGTTTCAGGAGTATAGGTTTTACCAAACAACTGATTGATGGTATGCAGATTCACTGGCAGGGAATATACATTGCCCTTGTGCATGGCTTTTACCCTGTGCACATAGGGCCTGAATTCAACAAAACGATTTACAAAATCCCAAATTTCCTTTTTATCGGTATTAAAAATATGCGGCCCATAGCGGTGTACCATAATGCCGGTCTTTTCATCGCGACTGGTATGGCAATTGCCGCCGATATGGTCTCTCTCATCCCAAATATCTACCTGGCAATCTAATTGAGTAGCCAATTGATGAGCCAAGACTGACCCCGAGAATCCGGCACCTATAATTAAATATTTCTTTTGCATATTTATACGATCAATATTTTTAATGATACCACTATCACAAGCCCATTATTATTTGATAGAGTTCATGATAAGTATCTAAGGTTTTATCTAAACTATAAAAATCAATGGCCCCAGCCCTGATGCCAGCAGCATCCATCTCCATTTTATTGCTACAAATGGCATCTACAATAGATTGCATGGAGGCCAGATCAAAATCGTCAAGCACATATCCCGCTTTGTATTTTTCAATAATTTCTTTTACATCGCCTACCCCACTATTGGAAATAACAGGTATGCCCATGGCCATAATCTCCCCATGCTTTGTGGGTGAGGAGGATAATTTTGAGAAACAAGGTTTGATGAAAAACAAGGAGAAATGACTACAGGATAATATTAGCGGCACTTCGTGACGTTTTCCCATCTTTACAATGACCCTGTCGGCTGGAATGCCAAATGCAGCGGCTTCCTGCACAACCACTTCATGTCGATTGTTGGATATAAATAAAAATTTAGCATTCGGTTTTTTGTCTAATAGGAGTCGACAAAATTGCATCATTTCTCTCGTCAGGTACCAACCACCAATTGAGCCAAGATAACTCACAATAAAATCATTTGGTTCAATGCCCAAAGATTGTTGAATGGCCAATTTTTTATCCGCCGTTACAGTGGCCGGATCAAATAAATCAAGGTCTGCACTACAAGGAACCACGGCTACTTTTACTGGTTGAGGTAAATGCTTCCAATTCAAAATAATTTCTTTTGCCTTATAGGTTAAGCAGGTATTATAATCGGCTACCCTAATAAATTCATCTTCTTTTTTTCTAAAAAAGCGATACACCATCCGATAAATCGGGTTTTTCAAATTCCACATTCCTCCATCCACTCTTTCGTCTGCCCAAAAACCTCGGATATCATTTAAAAATTTTACTCCCAATTTCTTTTTCATATGCAGCCCCACCAATTGAGGTAGACCAACACGCGTATGGGTCATGTCGAAATGGTGAATTGCATGCAATTGCTTGGCTTTTTGCCTCAACTTAAAAAAATCATATACAGAAGATAATACAGGGGGCTTTCGGTGGTAAGGGATCGACACCCATTGAATTGGAAAAGGCGCAATCAGTTGCTCTACATATTCTTTTTGGGAGGAAAATTTTTCGGGCTTGTCGCAACTCAATATTACAAATTCATACCCCCATTTTGTTAGGCCTGCCAAATAAGGAATCACCTGACTCTGGCCCAGTGGATCTGTTAAGCCATCATATGAAATAAATAATATTTTTTTGGTAGAATTGGCCATAGTTAATTATTGTTCATCCATTTATCATACCACATCTGAAACATGAGCAGGTACCATACCTTTTCTGCCCTTTCTGTTTTGCCTTGATAAAAAGATTTTTTTATTCTTTGTATTTCTTGGTTATTGAAGATTTGTTGTTTTTGAATAAAATCCTCCGACAAGTATTGCTCAACAAAAGGTTTTAAGTCTTTTTGCAACCAGGCAGCAATAGGAATGCCGAAGCCCATTTTCGGGCGATCCATCATTTCTTTAGGAATGTACTGGTGTACAATTTCGCGTAAAATGAATTTTTTAACCCCTTTATTGTATTTGTATTCCATTGGTAATCGAGCAGCCCATTCAATAATGCGCTGATCCAAGAATGGTTCTCGACCTTCAAGACTAACACTCATGCCTGCACGATCAACTTTTTGTAAAATATCATCCAATAAATAGGTCTGGTAGTCGATGGCCATCATATAATTCAACACCGAAAAATTTTCTGGCTTCAATTCCTTGCTATCAAATGCTGTAGCTAAGCCATGAATGGGCTTACGGAATAAATCGGCTAAGTCCTTTTCATTCATTTGAGCGGTGATGCTCATCATGATATTCCTATCAGTTGGATTCTTCAACAAGGATTTTACTTTTTCATAGCGGCTATGAAAAAGATATTTTTTATTGAAGTAGGGAATGGCATCAGCGGGAATACGATCCATTAAGGCCGCACCAGCCTTGCGCATAAAGCCCGGTATATTTTTAATCTTGCCGCCATATTTCAGCACATAATCATAGCGATTATACCCAGCAAAAACCTCATCTCCTGCGTCGGCTGAAAGCGCTACCGTTACTTTTTCACGGGCAATTCTGCTAACCAGGGTAGTGGGAATGGCACTGCTATCTGCAAAGGGCTCATCATAAAAGAATGGAAGGGTGGGCACAATTTCTAAGGCTTCCTTCTCGGTGCAATAATATTCGGTATGATCGGTGCCTAACCGTGCGGCTGTTTCTTTTGCAAAAGGCGCTTCATTCAATCCTGCATCGGGCACCCCGATTGTAAAAGTCTTAATCTTCTCTGTATTATTTGCCTGCAATAAGGCGGCAACGCAGGTGCTATCATACCCACCACTCAAGAATACCCCAACCGGCACATCGCTTACCATTCGGTATTGAAATGCATTCTTTAACAAATTGGACGTTTCTTGTATTGCCGTGGGCAAATCGATTTGTAAAGTGGGCTGATTATACGCATCATACACATTCCAGTATTGAGTAGTACTAATTGCTTTGCTAACAAGATCCAATTCTATATAATGGCCAGGCTTTAATTTATGTGCATCATTAAAAATGCAATGAGGGGTAGGCACATAACCGAATTGCATATACGCAGCTGCTGCATCCAGATTAATCGATTTCACAAAGGCGGGATGTTGCATCAGGGCTTTTAATTCGGAACCCAATAAAAACAAATCGTCTTTCCAGTAATAGAAAAAGGGTTTTACACCGGCTCTATCTCTGCAAGCAAATATTTTTTTAGCCCCCTCATCATAAATAGCAAAGGCAAACATGCCAATGAATTTTTGCAGGGCAGCAGGCCCCCATTCATAATAGGCATGCAATATCACTTCCGTATCACTATGACTTTGAAAGGTATGCCCCTTCTGCTCTAGTTCTGTTTTTATTTCAGCATAATTATATATTTCGCCATTGAAACTGATGTGTAAATGTTCAAAATTTTGGGGCTGACTACCGCCTGCTGTTAGATCAATGATGCTGAGCCTACGATGGCCGAGGCCGAGGATTGCTTCGGTTGTTTCATACATACCATAGCCCTCCCCATCGGGACCACGGTGTGCCATGATGCGATTCATTTTTTCCAGTACCGTTCGGTCTGTTTTCTTATTGAAATCTACAAAACCCGAAATTCCACACATATATAAATGGGTTCAATTTAAGTTGTTTCAAAGTTAAGCCTAAGTGATTAAAAGCAGGTAGCAGTTTATTGGCTAAGCGGCCGTTTGTTATTATTCTGCAACTAAAGCAGCTGCATAAATTTTACGCAGCCCCTCCATATGCTTGGGCAAGGTAAAATTTTCAACCACTCTTTGCTTAGCACGTGTAGCCATGGCTGTTAATGCTGCTTTGGGCATTTTACTCAGCTGCAACAAAGCAGCAGGTAATGCAGCTTCCTCCTGTAGCGAAAAATACATCGCAGTATCTTCACATTGCTCACGGAAAGAAGGAATATCGCTTAATAATAAAGGCATCTCCATCGCCATCGCTTCCAACACACTCAAAGAAAAGCCTTCAAAGCTGGAGCTCATTAAGTATAGGTCATACTGCGGAATAATATTTTCGATATCACGCACCTCTCCCTTTAGTACTACTTTAGCGCCGGTGGCCTCAATCAATGCCCTTGTGCTTTGCTCTAGGGGACCAACCCCATAAATATGCAATTCGATGTTTTCGTTTTTTAATTGTTCAAAGGCCTTAATAGACCACTCATAATTTTTCTGTGTTCTGATTGCACCTACAGATATCACCCTAAATGTATCCGATACTGGTTTAATTACTGGCTTGTTGGTATTAAAACGATTGATATCAACAAAAGTATAAAGTGCATATGCCTTATAAGGCTTCAAATGCAGAAAGCTGAAATATTCCGCTAAAGCTCCTTTGGCCACAACTATAATAATCGATTTTCTGAAGCGATAACTTAATTTGTCGAGGTAACGAATCCGTTTGAATTTATATTCTACAGAAGAAGCAACAAATGCATGTATAGTAGTAATTAAGGGGATTTTTTTAGGTACTGCAAAGCGTGCTATTACAGTAGGCCAAAACAAATGTGTGTGAACCAAATCAGGTTGCTCTTTTTTAATTAGTCGTCGAAACTTGAAAATTGCAAAAGGCAATGAAAAAAGAGAGGAGAGATTGAGGCAGATGAGTCGATCGCATTGCAATTCGGCTCCAAAATGATTCATAGGAAACAAAGTAACCACTACCTGTTCATATTCCGGCAACTCTTTGATCACCCTAACCATCATGGTTTCAGCGCCACCACGGCCAAGATTGAAAATAAAATGAATGATTTTTTTTTTCATGTAAAGAAAACAAGTTTACTATTTACAGTTTTTCAAACAGCACCGCAATATGAGAGCCATTGATACCAGTCGTCATTTTCTTTATGATAGCAAGGGGCACTGTTATCAATCCCAATAATACCATTTTAATTTTATCGGCAGAACTATGTAATCCAGCAGGGCTTTTAATTTTCCCTATATACTTGGCATGTAAATAAGCTTCCCCTTTGATAGCGCCTTTTTCATCATATACTACTTCCTGCATTTTCAAATTGAACAAAAGAGCCAATTGCTCAAAAACGGCTTTATTCCATAATCCCATATGGTGTGGAGGCAGATTGAGTGTACAATATTTATCGTAACTTTTAAAATAGGGTTCGCTATTGGGCACACCAATTACAATTTTACCACCTTTGCGAAGGACCTTTAAGGAATCCTGCAGAAACAACTTGATATCATAGATATGTTCCAACACTTGAAACATACAAACCATATCGTAATATCCTTCCCTTTTGGCAGCATGATCGGCAATCATTTCATTTTCTACATTCAACCCTTTACTGCGACACAGTTCTACCGCTTTTTGATTTAATTCCAATCCGCAAACCTCTCCTGCTTTTTCAGCAGCTTTTACTAGAAATTTACCAACCCCACAACCAATATCCAGTACTTTATCGCCTTTCTTGATATGATCAAAAGCCAATTGATTTTCAAATTTCCAATCGTGGTAATAAGCATCGCCAAATTTCTCCTGCAAGGTGGCGTAAAAAGCGCCGTCGCCATCCATTCCTGCGGGGTAGTAAAATCTATAACCCGTTTGGCTACACTGATAAATTGAAAAGGTTTTTGTAGGAAAAAAATGAGCCACTTCAATACCGAATTGCTCCCTGTATAATTGAATGATAGCTTGACTTTGAAATGTATCAGTAAGAAAAGTAGTGCCGGAATGGGTGACCGGACTGACTGGATTGCTCATTTTAGTATTGGTTCAACATGAAACGAATTAAGCATTGCAATATTATGAAATGATTTAGATATATACTAACCGAAATGAATACTTAGGAGCCTTTTATAATTCTTTTGAATTGCCCCCATGGCAAAGGCAATACTCGACTCACAGCAACAAACATTACCAGAAAGATAGATACATAGGTAATCAGATTAGCATAACAAGCGCCGATGACACCATATTGCCTTACCAAAAAATAATTGAGTACGAGACAAAGAATGATACTGAAAACAGAAATGGCGATGACTATCTTATTTTTCTTGTAATAATACAAGATTCCCAGTAGGATAGCATAGAGCCCCCAGAAGAAAAAAGCAAAAGCATTCCAATATACATAGGGTATTCCAGCATGATAATCGGGATTAATAAACCAACGATATACAAATGGAAGTCCTAGACAAAGTAGTAAAGTAGAAACCAGCAGAAAAAAGGCAAATAGGTATTTTACCCGCAGCATCTTGAATTTATTTTCCTCCGTTAGGTCGCGCAGGTATTTATACAATTGAGGTTGATAAGCTGAATAGAAAGCATTGACCAATACATTGATGATAAAGGCAAACTGACTAGCCATGAAATATATACCCAAACCGGCTTTATCGCCCACATTAAAATGATTGATCATGAATTTATCAGCCCCCATCAATACAAACACATTGAATTGAAAAAAAATCTGCGAGAATCCGAACTTCAATTCTTCTTTTAAATATTTTTTACTGATTTTGGTATGAATCAATCCCTTTCTGATGAAATAATAGAGGGCATAGATAAAAACAATGCCTGCAGTAATGAGTCCGCTTAGCACCCTTCCCGTTGCGCCCTTCCCTTGGTAAATGACCAATAGTACGACTAAGCCAATTTCGATAATATCGCGAATGATAGAAAGCCATAAGAATTGCATGGGCTTATCGATGGTACGGATATAGGCCGTAATATTTTCTTGAAACAAGTTAAACCAAGCATATAGCAAGCCCATTAGCAGTAATTGCAGTGGCACTTGAATGCTACTTGTAATTAAACTAGCAGTTAGAGCAAATAAAATTAAAACAACTAAAAAGGAAATACCAGAAAGCGCAAGGGATGAATTAAAATACAATTTAAATTCTTTTTCATCCAGCTTATTGTGTTCTAACATGATGGAGCTTGGCATGCCCAAGATTACAAAAGGCAATATCAATGCAACGAACAGGCTATAGAGCGACAACAAGCCATTTTCGGCAGGTAGAATATAATGCGACAAGGAGAAAGCCAGGATGGCCATTAATCCTTTATTAAAAAAGGAAGCGATGGTATAAATACTGAATGATTTGGCTAGGTTCATTGATATGTTTGAAAGCAGCCACTTAGCTGCTTTATAATTATGCAGGTTTCTTTCCTTTTACCACCATAGCATAACAATTTTGATAAGTCACATCCCCTCCCCATACTGAAGTCATGCCATATTTTTCGAACCATTGTTTTACGGTAGTCATTTTTTGTGGCTGGTCATATGCTGGGCTAAACATATCAAATGTGTCCAATACACATAGCTCTCTTAATTGTTCATAGGGTAAGCCAGTTGGTAAGGTACCATCGATATCGCATATCGGCAGGAATCTATTGACAATTTTACCCAAGCCTATTTTCGAAAAAAAGCGATAGGTTTTAATTATCCAGTCGATATTATTTTCAATTTTTGCATGCAATTTTTCGTGGCTCATTTTTTTTGTCCATGGTCTGAATATGTATTTTGCATGAACCTTGGTCCACCAGCCTCTGATGGGATAAAAATCAACCACCAGTTCACCACCCGGTTTTACCATTTCAATCAGGGACTGAACACTCTTCTCTACATCAGGCGTATGTTGAAGCACCCCTATACAAATGACCTTATCAAATTGAGCTTTGGCAAAGGGCATTTCGTATATACTAGCCTGATAGAGATGCAGTCTGTTATGGGGTCCATTGTTCTTGAAATTGGCCTCTACTGCATTGCTATAATCAACAGTGTACAGGTTGGCATTGGTATAATCCAATATAATCTGACTAAATCGACCTGCTCCACTACCAACTTCCAGCACATTTTTGCCGGTTAAATCTTCCTTGTCCCAATTAGTTTCGGCGAAAAAACGCACTTTACTCATATCCAACTGATTGGCTTTATCAACCTGCGTACCCACGAATTTGTTCCATTGAAAGCCAAAATTATCTGTATAATTATCGTCTTTCACAATACGATAGGCACCACCGATGCAAGGATAGATCAATTGATCACCTTCGTATAACCCGGTTTCATTGGCTATTAATGCCTGCCCGTTGGCTGGATTCACTAACTGTATACTCATGAAGATTTTTTTACCCAACTGATTGGGTTTTTAATTGCCACAAAAATAAAGGGCTTCTATCAAATTATTGCAACATATCTTATCGATAAAGATTAATTGCAATTTTTTTACAAAAAGTGGCTTTCTCTATAATATTGACAGGTATTTTTAGAGAACAAAGCGGCTTTGATTGTACCTTTGAATCAAATCAAGCGTAGGAGAGGAATGCAGCACAGCACTGAAAATAAAGGACAGTTCGTACTATCACTAGACTTTGAATTACATTGGGGAGTGTGGGATGTGACTACCATTAATAAATATGGCTCCCATATTATTGGTGTACAAAAAGTGATACCCCGATTAATTGAAGTTTTCGATGCTTATGATATTAAAGCAACATTTGCCACTGTTGGATTTTTGTTTGCAAAAGACAAAGCTGAATTAACAGCAAATCTTCCAGCACAATTGCCCTCCTATGCCGATAGCAACTACAACGTGTACGAAAAAGAATTTTCAGCTATTGGCTCCAATGAATTAGATGACCCTTATCATTTTGGTTTTTCACTATTTGAACAACTCAAGCAGTCAAACAATGAAATTGGCTCGCATAGCTTTTCACATTATTATTGTTTGGAAGAAGGGCAAACCGAAAAAGATTTTGAAGCCGATGTTTTGGCAGCCGTCCATATTGCAAAAAAGAATGAGGTAACATTAAAGAGCTTCGTATTTCCAAGAAACCAAACAAATGAAGCCTATCTTCAAATACTTTACAAGCATGGATTCACCACTTACAGGGGT
>CAIOIZ010000079.1 GCA_903858475.1 uncultured Bacteroidota bacterium | reverse complement strand
AGTCTTTTACATTTTCCATCCAGTGGCTGTACAAATTTTTGAACTTGGCAGGATGAAAATTGATATCGCCTTCCATCACAACTTTCAATGCAGGTTCACTGAGTTTTTTCATGCTCACCCACCATTGCAAACTCAAACGGGGTTCTACGACGGTATTGGTTCTTTCACTATATCCCACTTCACTGGTGTAAGCTTCTGTTTTAACCAGGTATCCTTTTTCTTCCAGTTCTTTTACAATTTTCTTCCTAGCAGCAAAGCGTTCTTCTCCAATATATATTTGTGCTTCTTCACTTAAAGTACCATCCTCATTGAGGATATCAATGATTTCTAATTGGTGCTTCTGTCCCAACTGATAGTCGTTCGTATCGTGCGCAGGCGTAACTTTTAATGCTCCTGTACCAAAGTCCATCGTAACATAATCGTCTGTGATGATGGGAATACGGCGATTGATTAATGGCACCAAGGCAAATTTTCCGTGCAATGAAAAATAGCGTGTATCCGTTGGGTTTACACAGATGGCCGAATCTCCCATGATCGTTTCGGGGCGAACGGTAGCAATAATAATATCACCTGCATCAGCTGGACTGCCATCGGCATTCACCAATGGGTAACGCAGATAGTACAATTGCTGGTTGGTTTCTTTGCGGATTACTTCTTCGTCGCTCAAAGCGGTTTTGGCTACTACATCCCAATTGATCATGCGTTTGCCTCGGTAGATATAGCCTTTATTGTAGAGATCAATGAATACTTTAATTACAGATTGGTAATAGGCCTCATCCATGGTAAAGGAGGTGCGGTCCCAATCGAGGCTGCAACCCAATTTTTTCAATTGCTGCAAAATGATGCCACCATATTTTTCTTTCCATTCCCAGGCGTAGTCGAGGAATTCGGCGCGAGTTAAGCTTGCTTTTTGAATGCCTCTCTCTCTGAGCATTTGTACCACTTTGGCCTCTGTTGCAATGGAAGCATGGTCGGTACCAGGCACCCAGCAAGCATTTTTACCCTGCATACGAGCCCGGCGAATCAAGATGTCTTGAATGGTATTATTCAAACAATGCCCCATGTGTAAGATACCCGTTACATTCGGTGGAGGTATAACAATGGTATAGGGTTCCCTTTCATCGGGGGTGGATTTAAAATAGTTTTTATCCAGCCAATGTTGGTACCATTTCCCTTCTGCCTGCTGATGTTCGAAATTTTTACTAAGTTCCATGCTATAATACTGCTGCTTTTGTATTCTACCTATTTGAACGGGTAGCTTTTAATTGAACTGCAAAGGTAGCAAATAAGATTTTTGCAATAAAGCTAAAAAAATTAGTAATTTGCTTCTTCAAAAGAGATTCATCATGTACGCCATTGTTGATATAGAAACTACCGGAGGATATGCGGCTGCCAATGGCATTACAGAAATTGCCGTTTACATTCATGATGGGGTAAGCGTGCAAAAGCATTTTGAAACCCTAGTGAATCCGGGGCAATCAATTCCACCTTATATCACTGCACTAACGGGTATCAATAACGCTATGGTGGTCACTGCGCCGAGTTTTGAAGAAATTGCCGAAACTTTATATGAATTATTACAGCCTTGTGTATTTGTAGCACACAATGTTAATTTTGATTATAGCTTTGTGAAGCACCAATTGAAATTAGCAGGCTATGATTTAACAGCTGCCAAGCTATGTACCGTTCGATTGGGAAGAAAAATATTTCCAGGCCTTCCATCCTATAGCCTTGGTAATTTATGCAGGTCATTAAACATATCCATTCAGGATCGGCACCGAGCAGGTGGAGATGCAAAAGCTACCGTGAAATTATTTGAACATTACTTGGCCAATGAGGGAATGGAAGTAATTGACAGCATGCTCAAGCGTCATTCAAAAGAACATTGGTTGCCCCTGCACCTCGATAAAAAAGAAATTGATCAATTGCCTCCATCTCCCGGGGTATATTATTTTCACAATGCCAAGGGTAAAATAGTATATGTAGGCAAGGCCATACATTTAAAAAAAAGAGTGAGTAGTCATTTTACTCAGAATGATCCCGATAAAAAAAGACAAAATCTTTTACGCACCATCCATCGAATTAGTTTTCAACAATGCGCTACCGAGCTAGAAGCAATCGTATTAGAGAGCACAGAAATTAAGCGGCTATGGCCTCAATACAATAAGCATCAAAAACAGCCTGTACAAAAATTTGGACTCTATCAATTTGAAGATAGCAAGGGATTTTTTCGATTAGCGATTGATAAAAAGAAAAAAACCCTTCCCGCATTATGTTATTTTAATTTATTGCAAGAGGGCATTACAATGCTAAATAAAATGATTGCTGAATTTGAATTGCATCCCAAACTTTGCCATGTTGATACCAATCGCATCACTACAAAGGATTGGGATCTTATAGGAGCGCCAATTGCTTACAATGCGAAGTTGCAACAAGCCTTAGCAGCCTTTGAGGCATCTTTGCCCACTTTTGCGTTGGTTGATGAAGGAATTGAGGCAGAAGAACAATTGTGCTTGTTGGTAGAGCGAGGGAGTTTCTGGGGTATGGGATATTTACCCAAGAGTTTTCCGTTGAAACAAGCAGCTGAACTAAAAAATTATTTGAATCCTTATGCCGATAATGATTATATCCGTAATTGTATTTATTCTTTTGCAGCACAGTATCCTGCTAAAAAAGTGCTTTTGCAGTTGTAAGAAATCTATTGCTAACTAACAATTTTTTCTTTGCCTACTGCCCATTATTTTCGCAGCCCTTTTAAATAAAAATAAGATGATCGAATTGGCACCTATAATAGCACATAAACTACATTTTACAAAACAACAAACGGAGGCAGTGTTGGCTTTGTTAGCGGAATCAGCTACTATCCCTTTTATCGCTCGATATCGAAAAGACAATACTGGCGGTTTAGATGAAGTGCAAATTCAGCAGATTCAGGAAGAAGCAAAATTTCAAAAAGAATTCAGTGAAAGAAAAGCCTTTATTGAAAAAACCATCACGGAGCAGGAAAAGATGACGGAAGCCATTCAGCAGAAATTGAACAAAGCAACCAGCGTTAGTGAATTGGAAGATATTTATCTACCGTTTAAGCCTAAACGTAAAACAAAAGCTCAAACGGCACGTGAGAATGGACTAGAACCCCTTGCTTTAAAAATATTGGAACAGGAGGATGCTGATCTTGATGCAATAGCAAGTGATTATATCAACGAAAAGGTAGCAGATGCAGCTACAGCCTTACAAGGAGCACGAGATATCATTGCGGAATTGGTAAATGAAGATGCCACTGTACGTGCAAAGCTGCGTAAATTATTTGAAGACAAAGCTACGCTACAAAGTAAAATCATAGCGGATAAAGAATCGGAGGGGATTAAGTACAAAGATTATTTTGATTTTTCGGAATTAGTCAACAAAGTTCCTTCGCATAGAATATTGGCAGTATTCAGGGGATTCATGGAAGGATTTCTTCGCATGAATATTGCACCCGACGAAGAAACTGCATTGGAGTTTATCAACAACATATATGTAAAAGGCATGAGTAGTGCCAGTCCTCATTTGCACAAATCCATTAAGGACGCCTATCGCAGGTTATTACAGCCAAGTTTGGAATCAGAATGTAGAACTACACTAAAGGCTAGGGCCGATGAAGAAGCCATCAACGTGTTTGCAGAAAATCTACGCCAATTATTACTTAGCTCTCCATTGGGAAGTAAACGAACCTTGGCCATAGATCCTGGCTATAGATCTGGTTGTAAAGTGGTTTGTCTGGATGAGAATGGCAACCTCAAAAAAACCGATTTGATTTTTCCACATGAAGCCAATAAAGTAGTAGCAGATGGGTATAAAATAAAACAGTTGGTAGAAGATTATAAAATTGAAGCCATTGCCGTGGGAGATGGGACTGCAGGAAGAGAAACGGAACAATTTATAAAAAAGCTATCATTAGGGTTGCCGGTATTTCTTGTAAATGAGGATGGTGCTTCTATTTATTCTGCTTCCGAAACAGCAAGGGAAGAATTTCCTACTGAAGATATCACCATTCGTGGGGCGGTAAGTATTGGCAGAAGATTGATGGACCCATTGGCCGAATTAGTAAAGATTGAACCCAAGAGCATAGGGGTGGGTCAGTACCAGCATGATGTTAATCAATTTAGATTAAAAGAAAAATTGGATGCTACTGTCATTAGTTGTGTGAACAAAGTGGGGGTTAATTTAAATACAGCCAGTAAACATTTATTGGCCTATGTTAGTGGAATTGGAAATGGACTAGCGGAGAATATTGTACAATACCGCAATGAAAATGGGGCCTTCCAAAGCAGGAAGCAATTATTAAAAGTGCCGCGATTGGGCGGTAAGGCTTTTGAGCAAGCAGCAGGGTTCCTTCGTATTTCAGCTGGCAAGGAAGTATTGGATGCCAGTGCTGTGCATCCCGAAGCATATTCCATTGTAGCTAATATGGCAGCCGATTTGGGTGTGGCCGTTGCCGACTTAATGGGCAAGGAAGCATTGCTGGATACCATTGAGCCCAGAAAATACATGGATGAATCTATTGGAGAACTAACGATTAGGGATATACTAAATGAATTGAAAAAACCAGGATTGGATCCAAGGTCGGGCGTGCAAGCATTTGAATTTGCAAATATTTACAAAATTGAAGAAGTGAAGCCAGGTATGGAATTGCCGGGTGTAGTCACCAATATTACTCGTTTTGGGGCTTTTATTGATATAGGGGTAAAGCAAGATGGATTGGTGCATGTATCTGAGATTTCGCATCAATTTATCAGTGAACCAGGGGAAATGTTAAAGCTCAATCAACAAGTAAATGTAAAAGTATTGGAAGTAGATCCTGTGCGTAAAAGAATATCACTTTCCATTAAACAATTATTAGCAGCCCCTGCCAAAAAACAATATAATGGAAATGCTACTGTACCAAAGCAGCAAAGCAAACCGATGGCAGACATGCCTATTGGAGATGCATTAGCGGCATTGAAGAATAAGTTTAAAAAATAATACTGGCTACTTTAATTTCTGTTTAAACAAATCAATCAATGCTTGGTTTACTTGAGTTGGATCAGGTAGACTACCATAGCCAAGGTAAACACCAAAATTATCTTCATGATAATCGTGGTACGTGAAATAAATATTATTGGCATTGGAGATATCAATCATGTCATTTACCCATTGTACACCTCCTTTGTTATTTTCAAAACAATGAATTCCTGCTCCGAATTCCCCCATGTACATCGGTACGTTTTTGCTGCGTCCCCAGTCAGCAAATTTTTTCAAAAGAAAATCAAGGTATGCTTTGTTCCGGCTTAAGATAGGACTATTTGAATTGAAGAAATCAAGGCGCAATTTGCAACTTGCAGTAGCAGTTACATTTTCTCCTTTCATCCACCCATTGATTTGGTAATAATAGCCTTGCTTGGGTACGAATACTTTATTGTAATTACTAAAATTACAATCATCTGTTGCTGCTTCAATATAGATACTTGTATTGTTACTGGTGCCCGTATTAGTGGCGGCTCCCCCATTGCCACTATTATTCCTGCTCCAAAATGACCACTCATCTAAAGCCGACAGTGGAATGGTCGAAATAATTTGACTGAAATTTCCATTTGCATCATATTCCTTAATTTCAATATCATCATAATAAACTCGGCCGTTTACATTGGTTGCCACCAGGGCAGGAACACCCGCTTTTATATTAGCATCGGTTATTTTATATTTTACTCCTTCAAAATATTGCCAATTATTATTGCCAGCAGGAATGCTAGGGTTATTAAAGGTAGCCGTATACCATTGTAAAGATCCTGTTGCAATGATGTTTGATTCATCTGGGTATTTACCTCCATCACCCGGGTTGGCCCAATTAAATAACTGGTGCGTATAGGTGAAGGGTGCATATACATGAAATTCATAGGCCGTATTATTGTCATTGATAGCAGGAAAATTGTAATCTGCAGTTTCATTTTTGCCCTTAACAGCATTTGCTCTTTCAATAAATAAAATATGGTTTTTATCTACGGTTCTTATTTCATCTCGAATACGTTGCGCCAATTGTTGCCATTGTGAAATGTCATTGGTAGGTATTGGTTCATTTACCAAACCATAGCCAATAATTTGTGTTTCATCTTTATATCTGTTTGCAATACCTTTCCATAAGGCCGTTAATCTATTTTGATTTTCAATATTTGTCCATAGTGCATCGCTGTTACCTTGTGATTGAAATCCCCCTTGCGGTACATGTAAATTTAGGATCAGATAAATGCCATATTTTTTGGCCCAGGCAATATTCTGGTCAATCCATATCCAACCCGATTCCTTATATTGATAGGGGGCAACATCGCTTTCGAATGTTTTATAATTCATATAAAAGCGAATGGTATTCATGCCCATTTCTTTCACTCGACTGTAATCGATTTCACCATGGTCGGTATAGGGAAGTTCTTTATCTGACCATACTTCATTGCCAAAAGCAATGCCTTGCAATCGAACAGATTGATTGTTGGCATCGACAATTTTGGTGCCTGAAACATGTACGAATGAATTGCCATTCGTGTATTTTGGCTGCTTACGACAAACAGAAAACAGTAAGCTGATTGCAATTAAGAACAGTAAACTATAAAGATTTCTAATATTCATTGTTATAAATGAGTCACTAAGTTAATTAAAATAAATTAGCTTGAATTGTCGGAGTGTAAGTGGTATTAATCTTAGGAGGGATGGCGGCCTAATTGCAGGGGCTCAGCAACGTATCGCTTTTCGTTAATTGAATGATATAAACGTTGAAAAAAATATTTGAGGTAGCTAATCTGTTAGGCAATGTAAAAACAGTGGGGTTGTTTTCATAGGGGCAGTTTATAGTGCTTACCTCTTTTGTATTCTTTTTTGCACGAGATGCTGATGCAGCATATCAATACGGAAAGAATACAAAGCCTATTCATTTTGATTGTTTAAAGCTAACTACAGCTATAAGGATTACAAATTTAGTGGTTAGCATTTTTATTGATGTCTTTAAATAAAATCATATCGGTAATTTTAGCAGAAGCCCCTTCGTAAAAACCGGTTTCTTTTGCAAATTCTTTGGGATTGCGAAAACTGCCAAATAAAATATCAAAGAGTGGAAGATCGGAATAATTGTAGGCATGGATGTTTTTTGCATGGTGCAGCGAGTGCGATTCTGGCCTTTGAAAAATATAGCCCATCCATTGGGGTGTTTTGATATTGGCATGCTGAATCACCGCTAAAAAGGTAGCTCCATATAGCGCATAAATACTTGCATAAGCAGTAAAGCCAGCCACCCAAACCATGGCAAGGCTGGTTAATATGGTGAAACCTAGCATATCCATCGGACTAAAATAAAATGCACCGTAAGTATCTACTCGTTCAGCACTGTGATGCATTTGATGAAATACCTTCCATAAAAGATTACTCTTATGCATTGAACGATGCCATCCATATACCCCTAGTTCATATACTAATAAGGCTACCACTGCGCCACCGTAATCGCCCAAGAAATTCAACTCAAAAATTTGATAGGCAGCCAAATATTCATTCCAAATTAAAGGGAGGTAAGACGATAAGAAAAAATAGATGATAAATGAAACAATCCCTTTTAATTTCCAAAAACGGACATGCGGAAGACGCCTCCCTGGAAATAATTCTTCTGCAATCATCAGCAATATGAAAATTGCGAATACAATGATAGATGCAGTGTCTGAAACTATTTGTAGTGGAGTAGGTAGGTTCAATAATTTGTCGAACATCTTTATTAGATATTTAATTAAATAATAGGGAATTTTTCTTTAGGTAAGTAGCTGAAATTAGCTGGTAGGGATAAGGCACATACAATTTACAAAAAAAATTATTTCATGTGCCTTTTGAATAGAAAAAATTGTCTTGTTAATTACAAAGAAGTAAGCTGCTGATTAGATACCCACTTTCAAAACATCTAAAAAATCGTCCCGGTCCATTAGGCCAGCACCCAAACTACCTAGGTGAGGGGTATAAATTTGGCAATCGATTAATTGAACATTTTTCTTTTCGAGGTATTGTACAAATTTGATAAAGGCAAATTTGCTGGCATTAGATACTTTGCTGAACATACTCTCTCCAAAAAATACATTTCCCAATAAAACGCCATATAAACCTCCGACCAATTTGCCTTGTTGCCAGCTTTCGGCACTCAGTACATAACCTCGCTCATGTAGGGCAGTATAGGCTGCTATCATTTCCGGATGTATCCAGGTGCCTGGTTGATCTTTACGAAAAATGGTTTTGCAATTTTCTATCACAGCTGGAAAAGCACGGTTGATGGTAAATTGAAAACTGCCATTACCCAATACCGTCTTCATACTCTTACTGATATTCAAATGCTGTGGGAATAAAACAAATCTGGGGTCAGGACAATACCATTGAATGGGCTCACCTTCGTTGTACCAAGGGAAAATACCTTGTTCATAGGCATCCAGTAATCTTTCTACACTTAAATTAGCTCCGATTGCAAGTAAACCATTTTCATCAGCCAACTCAGCCGCAGGAAAGGGATCTGTATCGGATAAAACAAACATATTTAAAGTTACAAATAAAAAGAGGCAGTTCTATGACTGCCTCTTATATTTATTTTTGATAATGTTTAGGCCTTAGCGGCTTCCATATATGCTTCCATTGGCTCGCAAGTACAAATTAAATTGCGATCGCCATGGGTATTATTGATTCTTCCAATGGAAGGCCAAAATTTGTTTTTAGCTGTGTACGCCAATGGAAATGCTGCTTCTTGTCTGCTATAAGGGTGCGCCCATTCATCAGCACAAATTACTGCTTGGGTATGGGGTGCATTTTTCAGTGGGTTATTGAGCTTATCATATTTTCCAGCTTCAATGGCCTTGATTTCACCATGAATACTGATGAGTGCTTCGCAAAAACGGTCTAGCTCGCCTTTGTCTTCGCTTTCTGTTGGTTCAATCATGATGGTGCCAGGTACCGGAAAGCTAAGCGTAGGTGCATGGAAACCATAATCCATCAGACGCTTGGCCACATCTTCTGCTTCAATGCCCACGCTGGTTTTAAACGGACGCAGGTCTACAATGAATTCATGTGCACAACGGCCATGTGTACCCGAATATAGAATATCGTAATAAGGCGCTAAAAGAGCTTTCATATAATTCGCATTCAGAATGGCATACACGGTGGCATCTTTTAATCCCTGTGCTCCCAACATTTTGATATACGCATAGCTGATTAATATGATACTGGCACTACCATATGGTGCTGCGGATACTGCTTCTATATTTTTTTCGCCATTGTTTAAATTAGGATGGCCTGGTAAGAAAGGCTTTAGTTTGTCGTTTACACAAATAGGCCCTACTCCTGGTCCACCACCACCGTGTGGAATGGCGAAGGTTTTGTGTAAATTCAAGTGGCATACGTCTGCTCCAATGGCACCCGGACTGGTAAGTCCTACCTGTGCATTCATATTGGCACCATCCATATACACTAAACCGCCATTGTCATGTATGATTTTGCATATCTTCTTTATGCTTTCTTCAAATACACCATGTGTACTTGGATAGGTAACCATCAAGCCAGCTAAATTATTTTTATTTTCTTCCGCCTTGGCTTTTAAATCAGCCACATCAATATGTCCGTCGGCATCACTTTTTACCACAATTACCTTCATGCCTGCCATTACCGCACTAGCAGGGTTGGTACCATGCGCCGAAATGGGAATCAATACAATATTGCGATGTGCTTCTTTTCTGTCCTCATGATATGCTCGAATCGTCAACAATCCTGCATATTCACCTTGTGCACCACTATTAGGTTGTAAACTGCATGCAGTAAATCCAGTAATCTTACTTAGGTAATCTTCTAGTTTACTGATGATGATTTGATAACCCTTGGTTTGACTTACAGGGGCGAAGGGATGTATACCACCAAATTCTGGCCAGCTAACAGGAATTAATTCAGTAGCTGCATTGAGTTTCATCGTACAACTGCCCAATGAAATCATGGAAGTATTTAAACTGAGGTCTTTGTTTTCGAGTGATTTTAAATAACGCATCATCAGGCTTTCGCTGTGATAGGTATTGAATACAGGGTGCGTAAGATAGGCAGATGCTCTGCTCAAGCTTTCGGGTAAATGAATTGCAAAATTTTGTTGGTCTACCACCGATGCTTTCTGATTCATAAATGCGGTAGTGAAAACATTCTTGATGCGGTAAACATCTGCTAGTAGGGTAGTTTCATCAATTGCAATGCCTACCGTACCATCGGCATAATAATGAAAATTTATGCCATTGCTTTCAGCAATCTCACGAAGGAGTTTGCTATCTGCTACTTTACATTTTATCGTATCAAAATAAAATGCGTTTAATTGTTCAATGCCTAGTTCTTTTAATTCTTTAGCAGTCTTTTGTGTCAATAAATGTATTCGGGAAGCTATTGCCTTCAATCCTTTTGGTCCATGGTAAACGGCATACATCGCCGCCATATTGGCCAGTAGTGCTTGTGCTGTACAAATATTTGAAGTGGCTTTTTCTCTTTTGATATGTTGCTCTCTTGTTTGTAAAGCCATGCGTAATGCACGATTGTTTTGTGCATCTACACTGATACCGATGATTCTACCAGGCATGCCTCTTTTGAATTCGTCTTTGGTAGCAAAGAAAGCAGCATGTGGTCCGCCATAACCCAGTGGCACACCAAATCTTTGCGAGGATCCAATGGCAACATCAGCGCCTAATTCTCCAGGGGGCGTTAATAAAGTCAATGCCAGTAAATCAGTGGCCATGATAACATACCCATTAACGGCATGTACTTTTTGAATGAAACTGCGATAGTCTTCTATTGCTCCATTGCTATTGGGATATTGTACAATGGCACCGAAATAGGTTTCATCCAATAAGGTATTATTATAATCGCCTTCTACCAATTCAATTTGAATGGGGGTTGCCCTGGTTTTTAAAACCGATTTTGTTTGCGCTAAAATATTTTTATCAATAAAAAATTTGGGGGCAGTAATGGTTTCAGATTTATTCTTGTGGTGGAATAACATCGCCATTGCTTCTGCTGCAGCCGTGCCTTCATCAAGTAAACTTGCATTGGCTAGTTCAAGTCCTGTTAATTCACAAATCATCGTTTGATAATTCAAAAGGCTTTCTAATCTGCCCTGCGAAATTTCAGCTTGGTAGGGCGTGTATTGGGTGTACCATCCTGGATTTTCAAAAACATTTCGAAGAATCACACTTGGGGTAATGGTATTATAATAACCTTGTCCGATAAATGATTGAAACACTTTATTTTTTGCGGCAATTTTTTTGAGTTCTTTCAGGTATTCATACTCGCTTTCTGCTGCAGGAATTTTAAGTGGTTTTTTTAAACGGATGGAAGCGGGAACGGTTTTGTCAATGAGTTCCTCTACAGAGGTAAGACCCATTGCCTTTAGCATGGCGGCGCTATCACTTTCGTTGAGGGTACCAATATGTCTAAAAGAAAATTCATTTTGCTGCTGTTCAAAGTAGTTCATATAGTTTGTTTTACTGCGTTGCAAAATTACGACAACGCAGCAAGATTCGAGGATGAAAAATACTCCGCGCAATCCTTGTGGAAAACTATTAGAAGAAAAAGGCTGCCAGTTTATTCATGAATGACCAAAACAGGAATCTGACTCTGATAGAGCAGGGTCTTGGTATGTTGTGTTTTGAATAGTTTTTCGAAGAAACTATGGTATTTAGGGGCAATAATAATCATGTCAATATCCTTATCAGCACTAAAAAGGTTGATGGATTCGTGAAAATCCCAAAGGCGCATAAAATAAAATTCGGGATTGAAATCAGCTAATAATACCTGCATTTTATCCCGCTCTTCTTTATAATCATCGGTAACAGAAATATAATGGTCGCTATTGATATTCAGGATATGTACGGAAGGTTTAAATTCATTCAACACATTTTTCACTTCCAGTAATACAGGTGTTTCTTCTACGGCCTTCATTTCGGAAGTGATGAGTACATTATTGATTTTTTTGAAAATGGCCTGTGGCGGTATCACCAATATAGGGCAGATGTTTTTTTCCGCAATTTTCAATGTATTAGTGCCAGAGAATCGTTGTTCCATGGGCGTTTTGCCGAGTAAGCCCATGATGATCATTATGGGTCTTTTGATATGGGCAAAGGCTGCTAGTCGATCAATGAAACTCTCACCTGATTCGAGGTGAGTAATGGTATTGGGTATATGAAGTAATAATTCCTTTTGTAAGCTCTGTAAATAATTTTCTGCAGTGAGGTGATCTTCTCCTTCGGCATAATAATGATAAAGGATCAATGTAATGTCCTCCTTCCCCTTGTACAAATGGGCGGCATAATGCGCTGCATTCAGAGATGTTTCAGAGAAGTCCAGCGGTACTATAATCGTCTTCATTATCGGAGAAGTTTCGCACAAAATAACTAAAAGTTTACAGTACTTTGCATTGCTTTAAATAATATGGAAAAAAATATTTTGCAAAATTGGGAAAAACTTTCTGAGGAGCACCAGAAACAGTATAAGCAGTTCCTGCAAAGGGCTAATAAAAATGCTGTTTTAAAGCAATTGCCCGACCTGCATGAGGAGGCTACCAAGGAAATAGATTGCCTAAAATGCGCCAATTGTTGTAAAAGGTATTCACCTAGGTTTAAAGTGCCTGATATTAAAAGAATCAGTAAGTACTTGAGGATGAAGGAAGGCGCCTTGATTGAGCAATACCTTTACTTAGATAAGGAGGGAGATTATGTATTGAAATCGAAGCCCTGCCCATTTTTAGGAAGCGATAATTATTGCAGTATTTACGATGTGCGCCCATCAGATTGCAGTCGTTTTCCATATACCGATGAGGATGTATTATTGAAAAGGCCTGCCATTACGCTGAAGAACACGAGTTTTTGTCCTATTACTTTTTATGTAATGGAAAAATTATTGCTTACTATGAAGTAAGTTCTTCCCAAACAGCATTCAAACTACGTTCGATACCATCTCCTTTCCATTCTTTTACACCTGGAATAGTGGTGTTTTTGAGGAATTCCTGCTTGGACTTGCCCGATTGCAGGATTTCTTTTTTTCCAAATTCCAATAATTTTTCGAGGTAATCCTGAAAGGCTTTAATATCTGCTTTATTCCCTGTGATATCATATCCCTCGCCAGCATGCCCAAATACAAAACGGGTTTGTTCGGAAAAGGTTTGGTTGGTGCGGTGCAATACTTTTATCCAGTTTTTGATGGAGGCACCAGCCGACTTATCGATATACGGATAGCGGCGATTGAATACCAAGTCGCCCATGTGTACAATATTGCTATTTTGTAAATGGATAATACTATCTCCATTGGTATGGCCTGCTCCAAAATAATAGGTTTGAATTTCTTCTTCTCCCAATTTCTTATTCCAACCCTCATCGCCAAATGTCCTGTCGGGGTACAATTGTTTGTCTACTGTATTTGACTTGATGGCTACTGCTTTTTGATTGGCATACGAATTTTCGTGCGCTACCACCTGTTTAACCAAGCCTTTGAAAGCAATATTGCCACTCGTATGGTCGCTGTGGTGATGGGTATTAATTAGATAACGGAAAGGCTGCACTGTTTTCTTTTTAATTTCATCAATTAAGTGGGCTGCTGCATCGGCAAACTGACTATCGATGACTACCACTCCTTTTTTAGTAAGTAGAAATAAAATGGTTCCTCCTTTTTCGGAAAATACCCCAACCGTGTCCGTTAGCATATTAATCTTCCAAGCCTGGCTTTTTTGTAAGAGGGCAAATAGGGGATGATTTAAAAAACTAATGGCGGCTACGGATAGGCCAACCTGGCGGATAAAATGGCTGCGTTGCATGTGGATTGGTTTATAAAGTAATATACGATATTTATTTAATTGGTAAATTAATTGTTGAAACATTAATTAGGGGGTGCAAAAAAAAAGCCGCAACAATTGTTGCGGCGATAAGGAAATGAATGTTTATTAAATATCAATAGCTTCTCCATAAGCAGCGGCAGTTGCTTCTTTCAGCCCTTCGCTCATGGTTGGATGCGGATGCACGGCATTCAAAATTTCATGTGCAGTAGTTTCTAATTTGCGAGCTACCACTGCTTCGGCAATCATTTCTGTTACGTTGGCACCAATCATATGGCAACCTAAAAACTCGCCGTATTTAGCATCATAAATAACTTTTACAAATCCTTCTGTAGCCCCGGCTGCACTGGCTTTACCACTGGCCATAAAAGGAAACTTACCTACTTTAATTTCGTAGCCAGCGGCCTTGGCTGCTTTTTCGGTATAACCCACAGAGGCAATTTCAGGGGAACAATAAGTACAACCCGGAATATTATTATAATCCATTGGTTCGGGATGATGTCCACTTAAATGTTCAGCAGCATTAATACCTTCTTTTGCTGCCACATGTGCCAATGCCTGACCAGGCGTGCAATCACCAATAGCGTATAAGCCTTTGATATTGGTTTGTTGATTGGCATCTACTATTATTTTCCCTTTATCAGTTTTAATACCCAATGCTTCCAATCCTATATTTTCAATATTAGCAATAACTCCTACTGCACTTAATACGATGTCTGCTTCTAATACTACTTCACCTGTTTGTGTTTTTACTTTTGCCTTTACACCTGCACCAGTTGTATCTACACTCAATACTTCACTATCAGTCATGATGGTCATGCCTTGCTTTCTGTATTGTTTTTCTAATTCGCGACTGATGTCTTCATCTTCTACAGGTACGATCCTTGGAAGGAATTCTACAATGGTTACTTTAGTACCTAGGCTATTATAGAAATAGGCAAACTCAACACCAATGGCTCCGCTGCCAACAATGATCATCGACTTGGGTTGATTGAGCAATACCATTGCTTCACGGTAACCAATTATTTTTTTACCATCAATAGGCAAACTTGGTAATGCACGTGCTCTTCCACCTGTAGCGATGACGATATTTTTTGCTTCTACTATTTGTTTGCTTCCATCTGCTGCACTTACTTCTATTTTAGTGGGGGCTACCAATTTGCCATATCCCATGATAACGTCAATCTTGTTTTTCTTCATCAAAAATTGAACGCCCTTACTCATTTTGTCAGCAACAGCACGACTGCGTTTAACAACAGATTCAAAATTATAAGAAGGATTGGCTACAGTGATGCCATAATCAGCAGCATGTTTGGCATATTCGTATACTTGTGCTGATTTCAACAATGCTTTAGTTGGAATACAACCCCAGTTGAGGCAGATACCACCCAAACTTTCTTTTTCAATGATTGCCACTTTCTTTCCCAATTGTGAAGCGCGGATAGCGGCGGGATAACCACCAGGGCCACTGCCTAGAACGATCAGATCGTATGCCATATATTCATTCGTTTTTAGTCGTTATTTGTAATGAGGCCATCATTAAAATGGCCATTGTTAAGAGGGGTAAAATTAACTTGAAAAAGGGGATTAGCCAAAAGAAGCTTCCCCCGTATTAAAAACTATTATAAAGGGAAAATATACAGATTACCAATTGCATAGGCCAGTTTAGTTTACAGGGGCTTTGCAAGCCCCTCTTTGGCATCCCTTTCGGCAGCAATATGTTGCAGCGATTTGATGCTTACATTTAATTCAAAGCCAACCAGCAAAACCAATGAATTAATATAGATCAGGGCCATTAACATAATAACTGTTCCAACTGCACCATACAATACACTGTAATTGCCATAGTGATTTACAAAGGTTGAAAAGCCCAGGGTAGCAATGATGCTGAGGCTAGTGGCTAAAATAGTGCCCGGTGAATTAAGTTTCCATCTTTTGGTAACAGCAGGGGCGTAGCGATAAATAAATGCAATAGAATAAAATATTAGCACTACTATAAAAAGCCAGCGAATATAATAGATAAAATTTCTTACTTCGGCATTCCTAATGCCCAGCCATTTTAAAACAATTCCTTGTGTAAACAATACAATCAAACACCCTAGTACTAGACCAAAAATGTAGGCAGTGAGTTTGATGGCAATCCAGCGATTGTGCAAGCCCTTTCTTTTTTCAAAGCCAATATAGTTTTTATTGAAAGAGCGCATCAAGCCCATCATGGCACTGCTGGCAAAAAATAATGCCAATAAGAATCCAATGGAAATCATGTCGAAATGATTGCCGTTGATAATTTTATTGATGAAAGCAATAATGTCTTTGTTGTAAGCTTCTCCCGGAATAATATCCTTGATTAAAAAAGTAAGTTGTTTTAAAATTTCCCCTCTTTTGATAAAGGGTAGGTTAGGTATCAACGTGAATAAAAACAGGAAGGCAGGTGGCAATGCCATAATAAAATTAAAGGATATAGCGGAAGCCCTTTCACTGATACCTACTGTACGAATCTGTTGCCGGAAAAATTTAACTACATCATACAAGGGCACTCCTTCAAAACCGGGTAAGTACCAGTGTTTGCTTTTTTTTACCAGAAAAGCAATCGGAGTACGGGTTAGTATGATGCGTTCTAATTTTGTCAACCTACTGAATCTTTGTTTTCACCTTAATTTGATATCGGCAATTTAAGCAATAATCATCAAGGCATTTCTTTGCCGGCCCTAGCTTTTAAAAGACTGTCGATCCAGTGCTGATAAACCCTTGCAAATTGCTGGTGTTCGGCATAAGTAGTGGCAAAATTGCTATAACCACTAAAGTCAGGTTTGGCGGAGAAAAAGATATAATTGGTTTGTGGTGCATTCAAAACAGCATCAATGGTACTAGGGGAAGGGGTACAAATAGGCCCCGGAGGTAGTCCATTGTTCCTATAGGTATTATACGGCGAATTCACTTCTGTATGTACATAGAGGATGCGCTTGAGACCAAAATTGCGAAGGGCATATTTTATGGTAGGACAAGCTTCTAGTCGCATTCCTGTTTCCATTCGATTGATGTACACACTGGCAATTTTTCCTTTGTCTTCTTCCTTTAAAGTTTCTTCTTCAACAATACTGGCTATCGTGTATACTTGTACGGTAGTCATATTGAGGGTAGCGGCTTTTTTCTTTCTTTCCTCGGTCCAAAATTTTTCCTGCTCAATATATAATTTTCTAAAAATGCGGGAAGGACTAGCATTCCAGAAAATACTATACGTATTGGGTAGGATGGCACTAAGCATTGTATTGCCATTCAGCTGATAAGCAGCGGCACTGTCATCATTGTTCAGGAAATTAATCATACTTAGTGAGTCGCATTCAAAATTGGCAGCGATTTTAGCAGCTAAATCTTCTTTGAGTCGAATTTTATTGAGCACCAGGTTTACCGGACTTTGATTACCGCTTCTAAGCATTTTCAGCAATTGGTAGAGGCTCATGCCCTTTTTAATTTCATATCTACCGGCTTTTACTGCATTGGGATAATGCAATAGGTCGGCTAATGTTGAAAGAAAAAATTCGTTGGGAACAATCTTTTTATCCAACAAGGATTGTTTGACAGCAGCATAGTCGCTGCCGCTGCGGATATAAAAATATTTTCCCGATGGGGCAGAAAGCGTAGGCCCGAATAGGTTCCATCCAATCCATCCGCCTGCTATGAGTAGGAGTAATACGATGCTGAAAAATATCTTTTTAATCATACCTTAAATTTATCCGAACCAATGAGATAGCAAAGTAAAATAAAAAACCCCGTCCTATGAGACGGGGCTTCCTAATATTTTCAAAATTTCTATATTATTTCTGTGGCATTGGCACAGTTGTTCCGGCTGGAGCTGTTGGTGCTGGAGCGGCTGGCTGTGTTTTGGTATTGATATTGTTGATGAATTCATCATTGCTAACACCTGATTTGTTCTTTGGGATAAAAGCAGGGCTTAACAAGCAAAGCAAGCCAACAATGGCAGCAAAAATCCAAGTGCCTTTTTCCAATACATCTGTAGTTTGTTTTACACCCATCAATTGGTTGCTAAATCCACCCAAACTACCAGACAATCCACCACCTTTTGGATTTTGTACCAATACGATAAAACCCAGGATCACAGAGGATATAATAATAATAACTGCGAAGAAAATTAACATGTCAATTGCTTTTTAATTGTTCAATTTTGGCTGCAAAGTAAGGGCTTTTAAGGGGATTCAGCAAACTTAATTTTTCGTAGACTTCCCTGGCTTTGGCAATTTTTCCTTGCTGTACAAACACTTCTGCCATGGTTTCGGTCAGCACTTCTCCCTCTGCATTGCTTTTTTCAGCCATGGTTTGCACCACCTTGTCTACTGGACCCGAATTTTCCGACTCTAATTTGGCTGGTTGCACTTTTTTCATGGTTTTAAGCCAATCGGTGAAGCTTTTAAGCTGTTTCCCCAATTTATCATCGGCCTTAATCTCATCGCTTAGCTTAATACCCTGACTGGCAAAATAATCCGTAGCATACAAGGGTTCAAATAATAATTCTGCTTTAGGGTTAGCCTGCTCAGTCGAAATCTTTTCTTGTTCTATTGTTGTTGTAAAGACAGGGGCAGGAATAATGGGCGCATCTACCATAGCATTAAGGCTGTCCATGGCTTGGTCTGTATTCAATTGCCATTGCAACCAAAGTGGGTTGTTGAATAATAAACTAGTGATGGCAGCCTGTTCCTCGTTCTTCCGGTCTTTTAATAATAAATAAAAATGAGCCGGCGTGAAATAAGGGTATTCCTTTACTGCTTTCTGCAATAAGGGTAGGGCCTCGGGTTGATCGAAGCTTGTTTTGAAAATTGATTGAAACAATGCGTTTTTATCAGGCATGCGACAAAACTAAATAATTAAATCATTATACTGGACAGAATTACCAGTTCGAAAATATTTTATTAAAAATACCATCCACGATATTGCTTACAATTTTGGAGGTTTCTGCAGATTCTACTTGCTGCAACGATAAATTGGCACTGAAGTCGAGGTTATACGGAACCTCTGCTTCAAAATTTTTCTTATCATCCACCGTATTTTTGAATACCAGGTGAAAACTAACTGATAACCTATTGCCACTGGCATTATTGCCACTGATACCGGTGGTACTGGTGCTATACTGGCTTACCCAGCCACTGATGTCGTAATGTGCATCATCATTATTGGTCTGCCGTAAACGGGTAGTGCCAATAATTTTTTGCTTTAGTTTTTCCGTCAGCTGCTGGCTCAATTGGGGGTTTACATAGCTGGCCCTGTTTTCAAGTTGATTTACCCTAAATGTTTTGATTTCGGGCGGTATGGGCGAAGCATCTTTAAAAGAATATTTACAGGTACTGCATCCTGTTAGTATCCAAATAAAAGATAGTATAAATAATGGTTTCATCATAATGCGTCCTGTTTGACTGGTTTACTCCTCAATATCGTATTCTTTCAATTTGCGGTACAATGTTCTTTCGCTGATGCCCAAGTCCATTGCAGCATCTTTTCTTTTGCCCTTGTGTTTTTTCAAGGCTTTAATGATAAATTCTTTTTCCTTGTCTATCAAACTCAGGCTTTCTTCTACTTCTACATGCTGGTGAATATCGTTGTTATTGTTCTGATGCAAAATCACCTGTTGATTACTCGATTGACTGATAGAATTGGAATTGTTAGTAGGAAAATCTTTGATTTCATCGGTAAATACATTGGTCCTAGCTGCCATGTTTGGATTTTGTAAAAGATCATAGAACATTTTCTTTAATTCATTGACATCTTTTTTCATGTCAAAAAACAATTTATACAAGATCTCTCTTTCATTGGCAAACTCCGTCTGACTAACAGCGCCTGCTCCTCCAGCCAATACTGGTAACCTACTGTAATTGTGCTCTGGTAAAAAGCCTTTCAATTTGGCAGCGGTAATATTTTTATCCTGACTCAATACCGACATCTGTTCTGCAATATTCTTCAATTCCCGCACATTGCCCGGCCAGGTATAGTTAATTAACACATTTTTTGCCTCTTCATCAAGTTGTAAGGGCTGAGCTTTATAGCGATCTGAAAAATCTGCAACAAATTTTCTGAACAATAAGGGGATGTCTTCTTTGCGGTCTCTCAGGGAAGGAACGCGAATGGGTACGGTATTCAAACGATAGTAAAGGTCCTCGCGAAATTTACCATTTTGAGTAAATTCGAGTAGTTCTTTATTGGTGGCAGCAATAACTCTTACATCTGTTTTTTGCACTTTAGAAGAGCCTACTCTAATGTATTCACCTGCTTCGAGTACACGCAGTAATCTGGCCTGTGTACCTAATGGCATTTCTCCAATCTCATCCAAAAAAATGGTACCCCCATTTACTGTTTCAAAATAGCCTTTACGACTATCCACCGCACCAGTAAAACTACCTTTCTCATGCCCAAATAATTCCGAGTCAATAGTGCCTTCGGGAATAGCGCCACAGTTTACTGCAATAAAAGGATTGTGTTTACGTGCCGATAGGGCATGAATGATTTGCGAAAACACTTCTTTACCTACACCACTTTCTCCATTGATTAATACAGAGAGGTCGGTATTGGCTACTTGTACAGCAACATTCAAGGCATGATTCAGGGAGACTGAATTACCGATGATGCCAAATCTGTTTTTTATAGTTTGTAATTCCATTTTATTTATTTTTTAGAAACTGGTTCACCAATCAATGTGCCTGCAGTGCAGGCATGTACTTTTAAGTAAACATATTCGCCCAATTGATAATTACCACGGGGGAATACAATTACTTTGTTTTGATCGTTTCTGCCATATAATTCCTGGTCGTTTTTTTTGCTTGTTCCTTCTATTAGTACTTTAAAAGTTTTACCTACCTCACTTTGCATACACTCTAAAGAATGTTGCCGGTGCAAATCAATCAATTCCTGGAGTCTTCTTTTTTTAATAGGCTCTGGAATATCATCTTCAAATCTTCTGGCAGCTAATGTGCCGGGTCTTTCGCTATAAAAATAGAGATAGGCCAAATCATAGTGACAATATTCCATTAAGCTGATAGATGCTTGGTGGTCTTCTTCTGTTTCGGTGCAGAAGCCAGTAATCATATCTGTACTTAAACCGCAGTCGGGTAATATTTCGCGAATTCGATCTACTTTGGCAATATACCATTCGCGGCTATACGTACGATTCATAAGTTGTAATACTCGGCTGCTGCCACTTTGAACGGGCAGGTGAATATAATTACAGATATTTTCGTACTTGGCAATGGTAAACAGCACCTCATCGGTAATATCCTTGGGGTGGGAAGTAGAAAAACGCACTCTTAGTAATGGAGAAATTTGGGCTACTTTTTCCATGAGCAGTGCAAATGTTATAGTAGTGCCCTGCGCTTCGTCTATCCAATAATAGGAGTCTACATTTTGACCCAATAAAGTTACTTCGCGGTAACCCTCGTCCAACAAATCTTTACATTCCTTGATAATGCTATTCGCATCCCTGCTTCTTTCTCTTCCTCTGGTAAAAGGCACTACACAAAAGCTACACATATTATTGCAGCCGCGCATGATGCTAACAAAAGCATTTACACCATTGCTATTAAGTCGAACGGGTGCTATGTCTCCATAGGTTTCGTCTCTACTTAATAATACATTAACTGCTTTTTGTCCGGTTTCGGCTTCTTCAATTAGGCTTGGCAGATGGCGATAGGAGTCGGGGCCGATGACCATGTCCACGAGTTTTTCTTCTTCGAGGAATTGCGACTTTAAGCGCTCGGCCATACAACCCAATACGCCCACTAAAAGACCAGGTTTGGCCCTTTTTAATTTCTTAAAAGTGGTAAGTCTTTTTCTAACTGTTAGTTCCGCCTTTTCGCGTATGCTGCAGGTATTGATGAGGATGAGGTCAGCCAACGTTTCATCTTTGGTAGCGCCATAGCCATTTTCATGTAGGATGGAAGCCACTACCTCACTATCAGCAAAATTCATGGCGCAACCATAGCTTTCAATATAAAAATGCTTTTTATAGTGATTGCCATCAAGCGCAAAGGGAGCAAATGCTTCTCCCTGCCTTTGTTCATCATGTTCCTTTTGTAAACTCAAATCTAACATCCCTTTCATTTTTCGAAACGCAAAGATAGAACAATGTATAGAAAAATGACAGTATGGCAGCAACTGAGTCTGCCATAATAAATTTAATTTTGTAATAGATTGAATATCATTACTTGTATCATATTTGCTAGAATAAAGCTTTCGATTATTTTTTACCTAATTCGTACTGTTTAAATAGCGAGTGGTCAAATTTTAGCAGCTTTTATTAGTTGTTATTAGGATTGAAATAATAAGCTGTTTTGTCCTTTCTCCTTCAGTAGAAAGCATGCCAAATGATGCAGGGTTGTTAATTCGGAATGCAACTGAAGGCCATCTATTAGTGAAAAGAGATTAATTGGATAACTTGCAGCATATTAATTTGACTTTAATGAAGAATAAAATTTGGATGCTCTTTTTAATGAGCATCTGTATAGCCGCTTCCTGTAAAAAAAATAAATCAACTGCACAAGTGCCACCCGTTGATCCACCATTGGCTACTGTGGCTTATCGGGGAGCCGACCTCTCCTTTATTCCTGAAATAGAAACTACCCCCACTATATATTATAACAGTAATGGGCAAGCGCAGGATGCATTGACCATTCTAAAAAACAGTGGAATGAACATCGTTCGCTTGCGTTTATGGCATTCGCCTGCAAATGGTAATAGCGGATTGGCACAGGTGGAGGCATTTGCACAACGCATCAAGGCAGCAGGATTGCAATGGTGGTTGGATATTCATTACAGTGATACTTGGGCCGACCCCGGACAACAAACACCCCCTGCAGCATGGCAGTCCGCCAGCTATACGGATTTATTGGACAGTGTTTACAATTATACTTACCGGGTTATGAACGACCTGAAAAATAAAAATATATTACCAACCATTGTACAAGTAGGCAATGAAACCAATAGCGGCATGTTGTGGAATATTGGCAAAGTAGGCGGCAGCTTCGATGCCAACTGGCCTCAGTATGCAGGCTTGGTGAAAAAAGGAATCTTAGCAGTAAAGACCATTGACCCTTCCATTAAAGTGATGTTGCATTTTGCAGGTACCAACGGAGCCAGTTGGTTCTATAATAATTTACAAACCCAGGGAGTAAATTATGATATCATCGGTTTATCTTATTACCATTGGTGGCATAATCGCAACTTGAGCGAATTGCAAACAGATCTTACTGTATTGGCCAATACTTTTAATAAAGATATTTTTATTGCAGAAACAGCCTATCCTTTCAGCCTAGGATGGAATGACTATACCAATAATATATTTGGATCAAGTACAACACTCTTACCTGGCTATGACGCCAGTCCTGCAGGTCAACTGAAATTTCTCAGCGATTTAAGAACCGTTATTGCTGCGGTGCCCAATAACCATGGTTTGGGTTTCTGTTATTGGGAGCCTGCTTGGGTAGCCTATCGAGGCAATGCTGCCAGCAATGGATCGCCTTGGGAAAACCTGGCATTATTTGATTTTAATAATAAAGCACTAGCCGCTCTTGCTGCTTATACACCATAGGTTTTCCGTTTATATAATAGCATACGCTGCTAATGCTAAATAAGATATTTTTGCAGCTATTCATTTTTAGCCATTGAAGCATTTATACAACACAGTTAGTGCATTTAATTTTCGAAAAAGAACCGACCAATTAGGCAGGACTTTTTGCGTGGCTGTATTGTTATTGGTAGGATTGTTTTCAAATGCACAAAACAAGGACAATAAAGAACCAGGCATTATCATAGGCGCTATATTGGATGCAGACAATGGCAAGGCACTTTCATCAGTAACGGTAACCCTAAAACGATTATCTGATTCCTTATTTAGCCGTGCCGCCATTACAGTAAAAGATGGTGCATTTCTTTTTGAGCAATTACCCTTTGGTTATTATCGATTACAAATTTCCATGATTGGGTATAGTGCCCTTCGGATGGATAGCATCTACCTGCGTGCCGAGCGATTTGATTTTGATCTCAACGATATTAAACTGCATAAGCGGTCAACCGACATGGATGAGGTAATCATCTATGCAGAAAAACCATTGATTGAAAGTAAGGATGGAAAAATAACTTTTAATGCAGGTGAATCTGCCTTGAGTGCAGCAGCGAGTACCACCGAATTGCTGAAACAAACACCCTTGGTAAATGTTGATAATGACGGAAAGATTTTATTGCGTGGTAAGGATGTGAAAATATTGATTGATGACAAGCCAGTGGATTTAAATGCCAAACAATTACAGGATTTATTAGAGAGCATGCCAGGCAGTATGATTGAAAAAATTGAAGTGATGACTACACCGCCACCTCAATATGCCAATGAAAGAGGAGGGGTTATTAATATTGTAACCAAAAAAGGAAAAGTAGGTAAGTCGGCCCGCTTGAACCTGAATTATGGTACCCGTGGCGAAGCAGGTATTAGTGGCAATTTGAGTTATCGGAAGAAAAAAATATCGATTAATTTTTCAGCTGGATTTGGCTACAACGAATACATAGGGAATAGTTATAGCAATCGTACCAATTTGTATATCGATAGCACCAATTATTTTAATACCGTAGGTAATAGCAATAGCAATAACCATCGGCCCAATGCCCGCCTTGGTATAGATTATGACTTGAGCAAGCGGCATATCCTCAATTTTACTGTACAATACAATGCCAATGATGCGGGAAGTGCTAACGCTACCGAGTATACGAATATTAACCGCAATTACTTAGTGTATAAACTGAGTAATCGGTATACTGGCACCGCCAATACCAGTCACAATCCTGGTTTTAATTTTACCTATACCTACAAGGGTAAAAATCCAAAAGAGAGTTTTCGTTTTATCAGTGGCTTTAATATGAATGTCAACGACAATGAAAGAAATTATTTTCAACAATACTTAAATCCCGATTATTCACCCAATGGCATCGACAGTACCCAGCGTCAGCAAACAGCCGTTCATAATAATAGCTTGAGTTTTCGCATTAACTACGATAAGCCCCTAAAGGGTAATAAAACCCTGCTCAATTTCGGCGCCTACCTCAATCGATACAATAACCACAATGAATTGAATACTTCTTTTTTAAAGAAGCCCGATAATATAATGATGAAAAACGACCTGCTGAGCAATGATTTTCGGTTTCATCAATTATTGTATTCTCTACGGGCTGCTATTCGATATGATTTTGTACCTGATTTTTTTATCAATGCAGGAATACAAGCCGAGCATACTCAAACCCATTTCGATATTGTCAACAATACCAATCATTACTTAAATGATTATTGGACACCCTTGCCCTTTGCAACGCTGATGAAGAAATGGAAAAATGAAATCAGTATTACGTTAAGTTATAAGCGCACTATTCAAAGACCGGGTTTGAATGAATTGAATCCCAGTGTTGATTATTCGGATCCTTATAATACCCGCTTTGGTAATCCCTATTTGCAAGCTTATTCGGCCGATAATTTCGATTTTATCATTGGTAAATGGAACAAGGCTTATTATTTAAATGCATCCTTGGGGTATAATGCACTACAGGATATTTATAGTGCTATCCGCAGTTTGCAACCCGATGGCAAGACAACTATTACTTGGCAAAACCTTAGTGGTCGCAAAGAATATGAAGCCAATACCTGGGGTGGCTATACCTTGAGTAAAAAATCTAAAATTAATTTAAGTTTGGGCTTTACACATAATGTGTACAGTGCGCATGATAAGCTGGTCAATAAATTTAGAGATGGTAGTTCATTCTTTTCAACACTGAATGGTAGTTATCAGTTCAATGACCGACTGAATAGCAATGCCAGTTTAACGTTCAATCGATTTGCTAATCCTCAAGGAACAGTGCGAAATACTTTAAGTATGAATATTGGGGTACAACAAAAATTCTTCCATAAAAAATTCATTGTTGCCCTGAATGTGATTGACCCATTCCGTCAGCAGCAAAATAAATCTTTTACCTGGGGAACAAATTTCAATCTCGAATCATACAGTACTACCAATACCCGCAATTTCAGAATTGCCCTGAGTTATATTTTTAGTAAGAGTGCTAAGTTGAAGTTGCCCATAAAAAAAACAGCCCTTAAAAAATAAGCGTTGTTCAATTAATTATTATTGTGCAGTGGGTATTTTGATTCTATTGGCTAGCCAGCTTTCTTTCACCGGGAGGAGCCATTTTTCCAGTAAGTCTTTTTTAGTCAGCACGGTATTATTGAAGTATAAGGTATCACCATCAATGAATCTATTTTCAAAGGCATAGGCCAATTGATTAAGTGGCAATAATTCAATTTTGTCTTTTACAATGAAGGCCATATTTTGTCTATTGAGCAGGTCTACCTGGAATTTATTTTCAATGGCTCTAATCAAGTGAACCGAACTATCGGCACTGCAACCACCTACAGTGGTAGCTGACTCATCTGCCATCAAAATAATAAATTGCCCAAAGAATAGGTTGGCATATCCTTTCACTGGATCCCCATGGCTTTTCCAGGATTGTAGGAATTCAGTGAGCAGGTCCTCTATTTCAAAAGCTTCAGCCATAGAGAAGAGGCGATTGCTTTGGTAGATCCAAATACGAGAGGCGTTATTAAAGTCTTCGGGTATATGTTCCTGGTAGTTGGTATTCATTTTATTTACAAAGGGTTTTAATGAATGCAGGTTTGAACAATTTTTTAGTAATATCCTTCACTTTAGTGTCGGGTAAAAAACCCTGGCATTTGTTGCGGATAAAATAGACTGACCCCAAAGTTACATATCTTTCTGTAGGATTGGCAATACTACTATCGTATACCATGTATTGTTGCAATAACACCTGATAGAATTTCAATACAGGCAAGCTATCTTGTAATGACTTATTGATAACCTCCGCTTTTGCTTTTACTTTTTCTAAGTCGGCTTTGTCTGCTAGAATAATGCTGGTCCAAAAAAAAGAATATTTATGCGGCTTTTTAAACAATGGAATTTTAAAGCCAGGCTCACTGGTACTGCATACACAAGGTTGTGAGGGGTACTGTTGTTGTATGATATTATTAACGCGGCTGTTTTCAATGTAAATTTTTCCAGTATGGCAACCGATTAGAATAAGTAGCGAAAAGAGGAGCGGGGCGTATTTTGACATTATACAGCTAAGTTATTATAAATATTGGTTCCATAAATCCGGATGCAATCCGGCAGATTTGAAAGGCACAAGTGATCCTGCGGAACACTTGCGCCAGTGGGTTACTGTTGTTGTATGATATTATTAACGCGGCTGTTTTCAATGTAAATTTTTCCAGTATGGCAACCGATTAGAATAAGTAGCGAAAAGAGGAGCGGGGCGTATTTTGACATTATACAGCT
>CAIOIZ010000078.1 GCA_903858475.1 uncultured Bacteroidota bacterium | reverse complement strand
GGTCGGCCAATGCAATGGCGGTCACCGCTTCTAGTACAACTGGTACTCTTAATGCAATACAAAGATCATGTCTACCTTTTATTGAAAAGGAAGAAACCATTCCTGTTTCCCAATTATACGAAGATTGTTCTTGTGGAGTGGAAGAAGTGGGTTTCACAACCACTTTAAAATTTATTTCATTGCCGTTTGTAATACCTCCTATTATTCCACCTGCATGGTTGGTTTTTGTTTCGCCGGCTTCATTTAGTATCGCATCATTATGTGCTACCCCAAACATTTTTGCTGCGGCAAATCCATCACCAAATTCAATTCCTTTTATGGCGGGAATAGCAAATACGGCATGGCTGATCATTGATTCGGCTGAATCAAAAAATGGTTCTCCCCAGCCAATGGGAATATTATTAACCCTACATTCGATTAAGCCACCTACACTATCTTTTGCATCAATAGCTTTTTGTAGTCCTTTTTCCAAATCAACTTCCCCTCCTATTTCAAGAATATTGGCAGCAATATTTACTGGGCTTAGTATTTTTTTTGCAATAACTCCTGCAGCTACCAGGGCCACTGTTAGTCTTCCGCTGAAATGCCCTCCACCCCTGTAATCTTCCATTCCATTGTATTTTTTATTTGCCACAAAATCGGCATGACCAGGACGGGGAATGGCTCTTTGTTTGTCATACTCTTGACTCCTGGTATTGTTGTTGGCAAATAAAATGGTTAAGGGAGCACCCGTTGTTTTACCATTGAACCAGCCAGTTATAATTTCGGGGATATCATCTTCTTTTCTAGGTGTGGTTCCCTTGGCTCCTCCCTTTCTTCTTTCGATATCATTGCTAAAATCGTCTATGCTTAGTGGTAATCCAGGAGGGCATCCATCGATGGTAAGGCCTACATAGGCACCGTGTGATTCCCCGAAAATATGTACCCTGAAAATTCTTCCGTATGTATTCACTTTTTATTGCTTTATAGGTAAAGATACAGTAGCTCCCATCATTTTCAAATCTTCATAAAAATGGGGATATGATTTATTTATTGCTTCAGCAGCTTCAATAACAACTGGCGCATCGGCTTTTAAAGCAGCAATGCTTAATGCCATGGCGATGCGATGATCATGAAATGAATGTGCCGTATTGCCTTTTACAATTCCGTTTCCTTCAATAACCATATTGTCCCCTGCTATATGTATAACGATGCCCAATTTACCAAAACTTTCCTGTAAACTAAGTGACCGATTACTTTCCTTATGCGATAGTCTACTGACTCCTTTTATAAATGAATTTCCAGTACAATAACAGGCTAATGCTACCAGTGGGGGGAAAAGATCTGGACAATCGGTAGCATCAAATTCAAATGCTTTTAAATTACCTGTGCCAACAGTAATTTGCGCTTGTTCTACCAATATTTTAGCACCTGCTTTCTGCAGCGCTTCAATAATTGCTTTGTCTGCTTGTGTAGATGATAAATCTAAGCCCTTGACTGTACTATTTCCAGCGATGGCTCCTGCTACTAATAAAAAAGAAGCGCCACTCCAATCTCCTTCTACTGTATATTCAATTGTACGATTGGTTGTATTAACAGGAAAAATTGTAAATTTTTTATACTCCTCATGGGTAACTTTAAAATCGAAATCAGCCAATACTTTAAGTGTTAAATCAATGTAGGGTTTACTTTTTAAATCAGTAACATGAATGATAGTTGGTTTTGTAACAGTTTTGGCATAAGCCATTAACAAACCCGTAAGAAATTGAGAACTCAATGATCCGTCGATGGTGATTTCAGTTGGTACTAAAGGCCCTTCAATTTGAATGGGTAATTTGCCGTTTTGCGAATGAATTTTAATTCCTAGTAATGGGAATATTTGATCAAAAAAATCCATCGGCCTATTCAAGAGACTGCCTGTTCCATTGATTAAAATTGGTTTTTTATCAATAGCAGCCAATGCGGTAAACATACGTATACTCAGTCCGCTTTCACCACAATTAATTTCATTCAAGCGAGGGTTCGACTGATTGGAATTAATAATTAATTGAGCATTTTCATTTTTTACCTCCGCCCCCATTCCTTGAATAATGTCAAGCGCTGCTAAATCATCATTGCTTTTCCCTGGGTTCTTAATTATTGTAGTGCCTGAATGTAAAAATGCAGCAGCACATGCTCTTTGCATTGAGCTTTTACTAGCAGGTGCGGTAATTGTTCCGCCAATTTTAGATGGTTGAATACTTACCTGCAATTTATAAAGTTTGATTAAAAATATCTTCTAACTGTATCATGGGTATTGGTTGAATAATGGCCTCCCCAATTTTATTCAATAAAATAAAATGAATGCAGTCATCTATTCTTTTTTTATCCATTTTCAAAATATCAAAAACCTTTTGCTTATCAATGGCGATGGTGGTTGGTAAATGATAATGATTGAGTAATTGAATCAATCTTTGTTTTTCTACTGATGCAAATTGGTTGATTTCCTCAGAAATAGTAGCAGCCATTACCATGCCAATACTGATGGCATGACCATGAGGCAATTGGTATAAATTTTCTATTGCATGACCAATAGTATGTCCATAGTTTAAGAGCTTTCGATCTGCTTGTTCAAATTCGTCTTGCTGTACTATATTGGTTTTAATTGCAATATTTTTATCAATTAGCGTGGCTAATAAATGGGGGGTAGATTGTATGGCGTGTAAGTCGGTCTTTTCTAAGAATTCAAATAATTGAACATCTTTGATACAAGCATGTTTGATTATTTCTGCAAAACCATTGATCCATTCTTCCTGTGGAAGTGAATGCAAAAAGGAATGGTCATATAAAATAAAATCAGGTTGTCGAATCAGGCCAATTAGGTTTTTGTAGATACCGACATCAATACCATTTTTTCCTCCTATTGCAGCGTCTATCATAGCGAGTAGGGAGGTAGGAATCAAAGCAAAAGATACTCCTCGCATATATATTCCTGCTACAAATCCTGTGATATCGGTTACCACGCCGCCACCTATTCCAAGGAGTAATGTTTTTCTATCGGCCTCTAGTTTTATTAGTTGTTGTATAATAGAGTCAATAGTAGATTGTTGCTTATGTATTTCTCCTGCAGGAATTACGATGGTTTTCCATTGACTGAAAAAATAAGGATGAGCAGCAAAAAGATTGGAATCTGTAATGACTATGCAGCGATTTTTATTGACCAATTTTTCAATCGTTTCAGTATTGGCATCAAGGTAAATGCTCATGTTTTTCCCGGAAAAAATATATTCTCTGCTTTTCATCTGATAATTTATTTATTCAGCTTAGCTATTCATTACTTTGTTCTGGTGATTGATACTTTCTAAGTGAACAGCATCAAAATATTTGGTTACAAATTCTTTACTAAGTCCTAGATTTTCGCCTTTTTTGAAGGCACGATCTAAAATATCATTCCAGCGGTTAGTTTGAAGGATGGTGATATTATTTTGTTTTTTGTAAACACCTATTTTGTCAGCAATCTTCATTCTTTGGCCTAGCAAGGTAATTAATTCATCATCCAATTGGTTGATTTGCTCTCTGAGTGTAGCCAAAGCCGTTATAAATTCTTTTTCATCTGTATTTTCCTGTCGCCATACTAAACTATCCAAAATTTCAGCCAAGCGCTCTGGAGTAACCTGTTGTTTGGCATCGCTCCATGCATTGTCTGGATCAATGTGACTTTCCATCATGATGCCGTCAAAATCGAGGTCAATGCTTTTTTGTGCAACTTCTTGCAATAATAGCCTTGATCCACAAATATGGGAAGGGTCACAAATCAAAGGCATTCCTGGAAACCTTCTTTTCATTTCTATCGGCAGGTGCCACATAGGAGCATTTCTATATTCTGTATTTCCATAGGAAGAAAATCCGCGATGTATCATTCCTATATGCTGAAGTCCAACTTTTTGTAATCTTTCAATTCCTCCACTCCATAATTCTAAATCGGGATTAATAGGGTTCTTAATGAGTACGGGAATATCAACACCTTTTAAAGCATCTGCAATTTCTTGTATACTAAAAGGGTTTACGGTTGAGCGAGCTCCAATCCAGAGTATATCAACTTCGAACTGAAGCGCATCTTGTACATGTTTGGCGGTAGCTACTTCAACAGTGATGGGCATACCAGTAATTTTTTTAGCCAATGCCAGCCATGGGAGACCTTTTGTTCCGATGCCTTCAAAGAGGCCCGGTTTTGTTCTGGGTTTCCAAACACCTGCCCTTAATACATCTACTTTACCGGTTTGTTTCAGGCGGGTTGCTGTTTCAATCACTTGCTCTTCTGATTCAGCACTACAAGGGCCACTGATGATGAGTGGTCTTTTATTCCATTTTTCTTTTATCAGTTCTTTCATTGAATTAACTTGTGTTTGCATGATAAAATTATTTGTAATTTTTGATACCTCCATTTATTAAAATGGATTTCTGCTCTCGGCTGTTAATTTATTTAATGATTCGTTTAATTGTATTGGCTTTTACCATTAGTTCACGTAGGTAATCTTCATTGTCCTTTTCCAGGCAGCTTTTGAATTTTCGCAATTGGCTGATGTGTTCATTTAATACATCTAGGATATTTTCTTTGTTTTGCATGAAAATAGGCACCCACATTTCGGGATTGCTTTTCGCCAAACGAACGGTACTTTCAAAACCACCGCTGGCCAGTTCAAAAATGGCATCCTCTTCTTTTTCTTTTTCAAGCACTGTATTAGCGAGGGCAAATGAAGTAATATGAGAAATATGGCTGATATAGGCAGTATGAAGGTCATGGGCGCTAGCCTCCATGTAAATCAAGTGCATGCCTATTGATTGATATATTTTTTCTACCAATGCCAGGGCATCTGCATCGCAGTTTTCTTTATTGCATATTACAGTGGCCTTATTAATGAATGCTCCTTTTACAGCAGCTTCTGGGCCACTGTATTCTGTTCCCCACATGGGATGGGTTGCAACGAATCTTCCTTTGTTTGATAAATTTTTAATGATTGTACAAATGGTATTTTTAGTAGACCCTACATCCATGACAACCTGCTTATTTATTTTACCTAATAGCGTTGGAAGCAATTTTTCAGCAACATTTACTGGAATGGCCAGAATAATTAAATCGGCTTCTTCAATGGCAAGATCTAAACTTTCTATTTTATCAGCTAAACCCAATTCAATAGCTTTGGCAGCATGAGCAGGATTGTTTTCTACTCCTATAATCTGATCAGCCATTCCGTTATCTTTTAATGCCAATGCCATTGACCCTCCAATTAATCCCATTCCTATGATTGTAATAGTCATATATGTTGTTTAATGCGTTCAATGGAATTAATAATATTTTCTTCTGTAGCACATAGACTCACTCTAATAAATCGGTTGCCATTGCTTCCAAATATTCCTCCTGGTGTGAGGAATACATTGGCTTTATACAAAACTTGATCGCTTAACTCGTAGCCATCTTTTGCATGCGTTGGAATGGCTGCCCAAACAAACATTCCTGCTTGGCTTTTATCATAGGTACAATTTAATAGTGATAATAGTTCAAATACCTTTTCTCTTCTTTTTTTGTATACATCATTGATGGAGCTTGTCCATGTATCGTCTAATGATAGTGCTTTGGCAGCTGCCAATTGTATTGGTAGAAACATACCGCTGTCCATATTGCTTTTAAATCTTAAAACTGCGTCTATATTTTCGGGTGAGGCACAAAGCATTCCTAGTCTCCAGCCAGCCATATTGTGGCTTTTGCTTAATGAGTTCAATTCTATAGCAACTGCTTTTGCATTGGGAATGCTTAAAATACTTTTGGGTTGGTCATTGAGTATAAAACTATAGGGATTGTCATGAATTAAAAGAATTTGATGCTTGGAAGCAAAGGCTATTAGTTTTTTAAAAGT
>CAIOIZ010000077.1 GCA_903858475.1 uncultured Bacteroidota bacterium | reverse complement strand
TTCTATCTGGTATTGAATAATTAATTCAGCTAAATTATTTATTCCAGTGGAATAAATAACAGTCTCAGGGAAGGGGTTATTTTCAGTTCCATTGCTATTTACAAATCCTACGATTTGGTAGCCCGTTTTTTCTTTGCTATTTAATAAAGATTGATATAGTTCGCTTGCTTGATGGCTATTTCCGATAAGTAGGGTGTTGAAAAATACATTACCCTTGGTGAGTTGTGATTTAGCCTTGGTTAACAGGCTAATTCTAAATAGGGAACAAAAGCAGAACTGAAAAATGAATAAAGCAAAAAACTCCTTGTAAAAAATAATATAATTGCCACTGGTGTCGTCGAGTAAGAATAAAAAGAAAATAATCAAGCTGCCGATGAGGGAGGCGCCAAGTGTATAGAGGATTTCAGTTAATCTTGATTTAAGATAGATGTTTTTGTAACTGCCAATCAAGAAAAATAATAGGTTCCAGCCGAGTGGGATTAGAATTAATCCTGTATAAAATTTTTCGTCTACAGTAAAGGGTTGTGTTAAAAAATATTTTCTGACGAAAAAAAAATTTACCCAAGCGAGTGCTGCAGCTATAAAATCACCCAATGCATACCAGCGAATATGTATTCTTGGTTGTTTCAATGAAACGCTTGTTTTGTTTGTTTAAATAAGGGGCTTATTGTTCATGCCCTTTTTTGATTTTCTCCAGAATTTGGTGTGCAACTTCGAGTGCCCTGAATCCATCTACTACAGTTACGGGCGTGTCGGTATTGTTGATGATGGCTTGGCTAAATTCTTCCAATTCCATCTTTATAGCATTTACCTCTTTTACTTCGGGGTTGGCTATGGCAATTGTTTTTTTACCGCTATTGGTTTCAATATCAAAAGTGAATACATTTTTATCAGTTGGGGTATTTAGTTTGATGATTTCTGTTTTCTTTTCCAGGAAATCAATTCCGATATAGGCATCTTTTTGAAAGAGTCGCATTTTTCTCATTTTTTTCATGCTTATGCGACTGCTGGTTAGATTGGCAACACAGCCATTATCAAATTCAATACGAACATTGGCGATATCAGGGGTATCGCTCATCACAGCAACACCATTGGCTGAAATATAATTCACATTGCTTTTTACCAAGCTAAGAATGATGTCTATATCGTGAATCATCAAGTCGAGTATCACACTTACGTCGGTTCCACGCGGGTTGAACTGTGCCAAACGATGCACTTCAATAAACATCGGTTGTAAGTGCTGGTTTTTTAAAGCAAGGAACGCTGGGTTGAATCTTTCAACATGGCCTACTTGAAATTTGATATTGGCTTCTTTGGCCAGTTTTACCAATTGACGAGCTTCGTCCATCGTGTTGGCCAAGGGTTTTTCTACAAAAACATGTTTGCCCTTTTTGATGGCCATTTCACATAAATGAAAATGGGCGGTAGTGGGTGCTACAATGTCTACAGCGTCACAATCGTCCATTAAAGATTCGAGGTCCAGGTATCTTTTTAGTTTATATTTTTCGCTTACCAATTGGGCGTTGGCATCGTCTGTATCAGCAAAGCCTACTAGTTCTACCCCTTCAATAACTGCCCAGTTATTCAAGTGAAATTTCCCTAAGTGACCTGCACCAATTACTCCTACCTTCAGCATAAGTTTAATATTCGTTGTTCAAAGATAAATCTATTCCTATCTATCTGGGCATATAAAAATGAAGAGTGGTGGCAAAAAAAAGAGGCCAATAAATGCCTCTTTAAAATTTTATTTTGCCATTGTTGGTTCGTCTTCCCAAAAGCCCATTTTACTAAACTTCTCTATGCGTTTAGAAACCCTTTCTTCGGGGTTCATTTTTTTAAGATCAGCGATTATAGGAATCAAATAGTTTTTTAAGATGGTAGCAGCCTCATCATAGTCCCAGTGTGCACCACCTAGTGGTTCGGGTATCACGCCATCTACCAATCCAAATTTTAGCATATCCTCACCCGTTAGTTTCAATTGTTCAGCGGCTGTTTCTTTTTTGTCCCAGGTACGCCATAAGATGCTACTGCAGGACTCTGGAGAAATAACCGTGTACCAAGTGTTTTCTAGCATAAATACTCTATCACCCACACCAATGCCAAGTGCACCGCCACTAGCTCCTTCGCCTATTATTACACAGATGACAGGCACTTTGAGTCGAATCATTTCGTAAATATTTCTTGCAATGGCTTCCCCTTGTCCTCTTTCTTCGGCTTCCAAGCCAGGGAAAGCGCCTGGGGTATCAATTAAGGTGATGATTGGTTTATTGAATTTTTCGGCCAATTTCATTAGCCTTAGTGCTTTTCGATAACCTTCGGGGTTGGCCATACCGAAATTGCGTAGTTGTCGCATTTTGGTATTATGTCCTTTTTGTTGCCCCAAAATCATTACAGTTTCGTCGCCTATTTTGGCAAAGCCGCCGACCATGGCCTTATCGTCTTTAACATTTCTATCACCGTGTAGTTCTACAAAATCGGTGCACATATTCTCAATGTATTTGAGGGTATAGGGTCTATCTGGGTGGCGACTTAATTGCACTTTCTGCCAGGGGGTAACATGGGAGGTGAGATGCCTTTTTGTTTCCTTTATGCGTTCTTCAAGCATAGCAATGGTGCCACTAGCATCCACTTTTCCTTTTTCGGCGATGTGTTTTTGAGCTTCTATCTGATCGTATAGTTCTTTGATAGGTTTTTCAAAGTCGAGAAATTGTCGGTTTTTAAGTTCTGGCATAATCTAGTTGATTTATGTGCCGATGGCATTAAATTCAGGCTGATATTGCATTTGGACTTTAGTAAGCGCCTATATTTAAATGGTTTAAGGGCTTGTTTTCCTCTTGCTTGAAATCATTTCAGCCATGCGGCAGTTTGTAAAAGTAAGCCATAGATTTTTTTAATAAAAGTTTTGGGAGGAAAAACTTGAAAACCCTATCTTTGCCGTCCCAAAAACGGTGAAAGGGTCAAATTTTGATATTTTACTGAAAAGGGAGTTGGATCGGTAGTTCAGTTGGTTAGAATGCCGCCCTGTCACGGCGGAGGTCG
>CAIOIZ010000076.1 GCA_903858475.1 uncultured Bacteroidota bacterium | reverse complement strand
GGGGAACTTCATGATTTTTATAAAAAACAAGGCGATTCCTATTCAACGGATAAAAATCATCATGCCTATACTTCTTTGTTGGAAATATTACAAATTAGCCCACGTCAATTTACCCCTGCTTTATTCAAGAATTTATTGGCACAATCCATTAATACAAAAGAATGGATGTGCAAAGGAATTTATGATTCAAGAGCAAAAGATTATACTAACCTATTTAGGAAAATGCTCTATGAAACAGCTGAAGAGATGAATAAAGTTATTGGCAAATTAGAGGACAATGCTTTTATTCAACAACAATTGGGCGAACTCGATGACCTTAAAAAGAAAGTAAAATCTATACAGCGGAAAATCAAATAACCAAATGCAAAAATTTGGTGGGCGATTACATTGTACATTAATTGGAACAAAAACTAGCCAATCACTTACGTCAACTGATACTCGCCTACTCAAGAAAGGTAGAAAGCAAGGCTGACCCTTATCTTTGCAGGCAATAAAACTATTATTTTGAAAAAAACCCTTCTCCCCATCTTATTGATTTGTTTTTCATTTGCAGCAAAATCACAAACAATTGCGCAAATGAAAAAAGTGTTAGACACTACTAGTAATCCGATAGGATATGTAAAGTATGTATTGAAGAAAAGATATTATATCGACACGATTCCGGTGTATAGTACCAATTCTTTTTTAGGCAAAGCAGATAGCTTAGCATATCGGGGTAAACTGGGCAAAACATATGGGCCATTCAAAGGTGAAAATATTCTAGTGAAAATTTTATACAAGGCCCCCAATACCTTTTACCATGTCAATCATATATTGATAGACACTTCTACTTTTAGGCCCAGGTTTGCCGATTCTTTAGCGGATGTAATCATCAATAAAATAAAAGCAGGTACTGCAAGCTTTGCCTCACAAGCATCTATCTATAGTGCAGATATTCCGTCCGCAGAAAAAGGAGGCGATTTGGGGTGGTTTGTACAAGGGGTCATGTTGCCACCGTTAGATGAGCAATTAACAAAAAGGAAAAAAGGAGAATTATTTAAAGTATGGACGGCCGCTGGCTTACACATTGTAAAAATTGCAGACAATCCCAAAAAAGACATAGGATTCGCCTTATTACTAAGAGTGCTCTTATAGGCTTATCTTAGTGAATAGACGCCTTTTATTTCTAGAAAATAAAGTATTTTTTTTAACCAAAACACATAAAATATGTCGGACCAACTCGATGAATTCAACAATGAAAATGGATGTCCAATATGCAACAGCCCCTTGGTTAGTCCGGTAAAGTATACTTGGTGGGGAGGATTAATAGGCCCCAAATTATTTCATCATACTAAATGTGAAGCTTGTGGATATCGTTTCAATAGCAAAACAAGGAAATCAAATACAACTGCCATCGTTATTTATTCACTAGTCCTATTTGCTATTGCATTTGCCCTTATGTTTTATATTAAGACCGCTTAGATAAAAAATATTCTAGCGCTAATTCATACCCTTTCAACCCCAATCCGCTGATTGTGCCAACCGCTTTGGCAGATACATAGGATAATTGCCTAAAAGATTCTCTAGCAAAAATATTAGAGATATGTACTTCCACAACAGGTGCTTTAATACCTGCAATGGTATCGCCAATCGCTACAGAAGTATGCGTATAGCCACCTGGATTAAAAACAATGCCATCGTTATTGAACCCAGCAGTTTGCAATGCATCAATCAGTTCTCCTTCGATATTACTTTGAAAATAGCTGATTTCAATGCCGGGATAGTTTGATTGCAAATTCTCTAAAAAAATATCAAAAGATTCTTCTCCATAAATTTCAGGTTCTCTTTTTCCAAGCAAATTAAGGTTGGGACCGTTGATGATGGCTATTTTCATACTATACTATTTGTGATGGTATGCAAGTTAAATCAAAACAAGCTGATATTCATGCGCCATTAATGGTGCATCATTGCCATAAATTCATCGAATAAATACCTGCTATCATGTGGGCCGGGAGTAGCTTCGGGATGGTATTGAACAGAGAACGCTTTTTTATTTTTAATCCGAATGCCTTCAATAGAATTGTCATTCAAATTGAGGTGGGTAATTTCAACATTTTGATTGGCGCGAACCGAATCGGGGTTTACGCCAAACCCATGATTTTGTGTAGTGATTTCGCTTTTGCCACTGATGATATTTTTAACAGGGTGGTTTAAGCCACGATGTCCATGGTGCATTTTGAAAGTGCTAATTCCATTGGCCAATGCCAATAATTGGTGTCCCAAACAAATTCCAAATAATGGCTTATCAGCAGCTAATATTTTTTGAACCGTTTTCACTGCATAGTCCATTGGAGCAGGATCACCGGGGCCATTACTAATAAAATACCCGTGGGGTTCAAATTTTTCCAACTCTTCAAAACTCGTTTTGGCATTGTGCACTTTTACATAAGCGCCCCTTTCAACCAAACAATGAAGGATATTTTTTTTGACTCCAAAATCGAGTACAGATACCCGTATATTACTATTTTCATCTCCCAAGAAATAGGGTGCGGTTGTACTTACGGTACTGGCTAATTCCAAGCCATCCATGGAAGGCACTTGATCCAAAGCTATTTTCAATTGGGCGAGGTCGCTGATTTCAGAAGAAATAATACAGTTCATTGCACCTTGTGTACGAATATGGGCAACCAAAGCGCGCGTATCAATGCCATCAATGGCCACTACATTTTGTTCTTGAAAATATTCCTGTAAACTCTTATCCGCCAAAAAACGACTGAACTTTTCTTCTAGATTACGACCAATGACTCCTTTTACCTTTACTCCACTGCTTTCCACATCTTCAGGCTTAGTACCATAATTGCCAATATGTACATTATTCATTATCAGTATTTGGCCATAATAACTGGGGTCGGTAAATACTTCTTGATAACCGGTCATGCCCGTATTAAAACAAATTTCTCCAGTAGTAGTTCCAATTTTTCCAAAAGCTTTACCGGCAAATACGTGACCGTCTTGAAGCATTAAAATTGCGGGCTGAGAAGTGGTAGTGGGCATTTATAAAAACGTTTTGCAAAGAAAGCGTAATGGAGGGGGATTTTACAAATAAAATTTTTCACAATCTATTACGAGTGCCATTGCAAGGGAGGGTATAGATTGGAGTTTGGCCACTGCTACTCCATAAGTATTGCCAGAATGCAGTAATTTGCCCTACATCTTACTATCAATTATGATACAATTTCAAAATACCAAGTCCTTTGCACAAGAGATGGATGAAAAGGACCCCTTAAAAGCATTTCGGGAGCAATTTTATATCCCCGTTATCAATGGCAGGGAATCGATTTATTTCACCGGTAATTCACTGGGACTTCAGCCCAAAACTACGCAGGACTATGTATTGAACGAATTGGAAGACTGGGCTAATTTTGGCGTAGAAGGTCATTTTCATGGCAATAACCCTTGGTTTAATTACCATGAATTATTTCCGCAACAGCTTTCTCCAATACTAGGGGCATTACCAGAAGAGATTGTTGTAATGAATCAATTGACGGTGAACCTCCATCTGCTAATGACCAGCTTTTACAGGCCCAGCAAAGAAAGATATAAAATTATCTGTGAGGCCAAGGCCTTCCCTTCAGATCAATACGCCATTGAATCGCAGGTAAAATTGCATGGTTATTCCCCTGTAGATGCTATTATCGAAGTAAATCCAAGAGTAGGAGAACATACGATTCAAATTGAAGACATTTTAAATACCATTGCTGCCAATGCCGATAGCACCGCCTTGGTTTTATTTGGTGGAGTGAATTATTATACTGGTCAGGCTTTTGATATGGAACTCATCAGCAAAGCCGCTCATCATGCAGGTGCATTATGTGGTTTTGATTTAGCGCATGCAGTAGGCAATATAGAATTGAAATTGCATGAATGGGAAGTAGATTTTGCTTGCTGGTGTAGTTATAAATATTTAAACAGTGGCCCGGGTGGAGTAGCCGGTGCTTTTATTCATCAACAACATACCATCAATAAAGAGCTTCCCCGCTTAGCAGGATGGTGGGGGCATGAAAAAGCAACCCGCTTTAAAATGGAAAAAGGCTTCCGACCCATTGCAACTGCAGAAGGCTGGCAATTGAGCAATGCCCCTATATTAAGCATGGCTGCACACAAAGCCTCGCTCGATCTTTTTGAAGATGCAGGGATGGATCGACTGCTTACCAAGGGCAAATTATTAAGTGAATTTTTATTTTTTATTATCCATGATATCAATGCTGGATTTACAGAAGACCCCATTGAAATCATTACCCCAGAAAATATAAAGGAAAAAGGCTGTCAGGTGAGTATGCTCTTTATAAAAAAAGGAAAAGAAATATTTGAATCTTTAAAACAACATGGCGTATTGGCCGACTGGAGAGAACCGAATGTTATTCGAGTTGCAGCAGTGCCCTTGTATAATACTTTTACGGATGTATTTCAGTTTGGCCTAATAGTGAAAGCCATATTAGACAAAAGCTAATGCTTATCAACGAAAGCTTTATTATATGAAAAAAGAAACGGTCATTGTCGGAGCTGGATTAGTTGGTTCTCTCCTATCTATTTATTTAAAGAAACGTGGCTATAATGTAAAAGTATTTGAACGCAGGCCCGATATGCGTCAGACAGCTATTGCAGCTGGTCGCTCCATCAATCTCGCACTCAGTGACAGAGGTATTAAGGCTTTGGAAGAAGTGGGTATCATGGAGGAAATTAAAAAAATAACCATTCCGATGCATGGAAGATCTATTCACCATGCTGATGGTAGTACTGCCTTTCAAGCTTATGGACAAGAAGGACAATCCATCTACTCGGTATCAAGAGGTGAACTCAATAAAAAATTATTAATGCTGGCTGGTGAGGAAGGAGTAGAACTACATTTTAATGAAAAATGTGAAGACTTTGATTGGAAAAAAAACGAAGCAAGATTTCTAAATACCGCTACTGATTCCTATTCTACTATTAAATATGATCTGGCTTTTGGAAGTGATGGTGCTTTTTCTGCAGCGAGAGCTGCTCACCAGGCACAGCATGATCGCTTTCAATACCAACAATATTATATTGATTTTGGGTATAAAGAATTAACCATCCCGCCTGGAAAAGACGGCAATTTTTTAATGGAGAAGAATGCATTGCATATTTGGCCAAGAGGCAATTATATGTTGATTGCACTCCCCAATATAGATGGCAGTTTTACTTGTACTTTATTTTTCCCTTTTGAAGGCGATCCCTCTTTTGCTACACTCAATAGCAAAGAAACTGTAAAGGCTTTTTTCAAAAGCACCTTCTCGGATGCAGCTGCATTAATGCCCAATGTAGAAAATGATTTTTTCAATAACCCTACTTCCTCGCTGGTAACAGTAAAATGTTATCCATGGATAAGGGAAGACAAGTTTGCGCTTATTGGAGATGCTGCACATGCTATTGTGCCTTTTTTCGGGCAAGGCATGAATTGTGGCTTTGAAGACTGCAGCGTATTAAACGGCTTGATTGATGAATATCACCATGATTGGAATGCTATTTTAAAAGCATACCAGGCAGTAAGAAAACCAGATGGAGATGCAATTGCTGAACTGGCATTGAATAATTTTATAGAGATGCGAGATAAAGTGGGTGATCCTGTATTTTTATTACAAAAGAAAATAGAAGCAGCTATCGGAATTAAATATCCAGCGCTTTGGACGCCGGCCTATGCTCAAGTAACTTTTAGCCCGCACATAAGATATAGCACTGCATTAAAAAACAGTATTCGTCAGGAGGCCATTATGCAGGAAATCATGCAAACACAGGATCTAGAAAAAAAATGGGCAGCAGGCGAATTAGAAAAAATTATTCTGGAAAAAATTAAATAATCAAACATGTACAGGCCTGTCTATTTTCAGGAAAATAATCGAGCGGTACTTGTGGCCTTTATTAAAAATAATTCTTTTGCTATCCTAACTGGATTAACAGATCAATTTCCAGTGGCCACACAAATACCAGTAGAAATAGAAGAAAAGGATGGGCAACTATTTTTAATTGGCCACTTGATGAAGCATACCGACCATCATACAGCTTTTGAAAAAAATGATAAAGTATTGGTATTGTTTAATGGTCCCCACTGTTTTGTAAGTGCCGCCTGGTATCAAAATCCTGCGAGCGCTTCTACCTGGAATTACATGACTGTACAAGCGAAGGGAAAGATTTTTTTTACTGATGAAAAGGAAACCAGGGCAATCATTCAGCAGATAACTGAAAAATATGAAGGATTTGATTCGCCGGCATCTTTTGATCGAATGGAAGATGATTATATTAACAAAATGCTCAAGGCAATAGTAGGTTTTCGCATAGCAATTGAATCGATAGAGGGGGTATTCAAACTGAGTCAAAATAAAACCAAAGAAGAGCAATTGAATATTATTCAGGAGTTAAAAAAGTCGCAGGATCAGCAAGCTCAACTAATTGCTTTGGCCATGGAATCCAATACTAACCATCCCACTACCTAGCTAGTACTTAAATTAACTTCTCTAAAGACAGAATAAAATCAGAACTTTGCGGGCAATTATGTCATCGCTCAACCGTCGGACTAAATTTTATTTTCTTTCTTTCCTCAAACATGATTTTAAGGCCAGCATCACTGTATTCTTTGTGGCCCTACCCTTATGCTTGGCCATTTCGCAGGCTTCGGGCGCCCCATTTTATTCAGGTTTATTAGCGGGCATTATCGGCGGATTAATAGTTGCCAGTATCAGTAGTTCACAATTAAGTGTAAGCGGACCTGCGGCAGGCCTTACCGCCATTTGTGCAGCTGCAGTAACCAATTTAGGTGGGCTAGAAATATTTTTTCTTTCAGTTGCACTAGCTGGTTTATTACAAATATTATTAGGTGTATTTAAACTTGGAGGCTTCACCCATTTTATTCCCTCTACCGTTATCAAGGGAATGTTGGCAGCCATTGGTATCATTCTAATTACAAAACAAATTCCTTTATTGATGGGCTACGACCAACCCGATTTTTGGTCGAATGAACTTTTTAATATTTTCACGCTCAATAATAGTTTTTCGCACTTAGGCAGCATATACAAACACAGTTCTGCAGGCGCTGTAATAATTGCAGTATCCTCCTTACTGTTTCTGATTATCTGGAAAAATACTTTGGCAAAGAAAATCGAATTCCTACCTGCTTCGTTTGTAACGGTTTTGTTTGCTGTGTTACTTGCCTTTATTATTAATCGTTTTTTTCCACAGATAACTTTACAAGCAAGGCATTTTGTAAATATCCCAAAAAATATTTTTTCAACCATACAGTTTCCCAATTTCAATGCCCTATTAAGTAATGCTGCTATTTGGCAAACAGCAGTAGTTATTTGCTTGGTAGCTACCCTAGAAACCTTACTAAGTATTGAAGCGATTGATAAGATTGATCCCTATAAAAGAATCACTCCCCAAAACAGGGAATTAATTGCACAAGGCACTGGTAATTTTATATCTGGACTGCTTGGAGGCCTCCCCATAACAGCAGTGATTGTACGAAGCTCAGCCAATGCAGAGGCAGGTGCCAAAACAAAACTTTCGGGTATTGTACATGGGGCATGGTTATTATTAGTAGTACTATTTGCCATACCATTGGTTAATTATATTCCTTTTTGTGTTTTAGCAGTTATTCTAATAAGGACTGGCTATAACCTTGCCAAACCAAAAATGATTCTAGCAGTATATAGGCAAGGACGCGAACAATTTCTACCCTTTATTGTAACAGTAGGTGCAATTCTATTTACCGATATTTTAAAAGGAGTACTCATTGGCATTGTGTATAGTCTTTATTTTTTGGTGAAGCATACTTACAAAGCTGGCTTTACTATCAAAGAAAATAAAGACGGGCACATTCATCAGTTTCAAATTGAATTGGCATTGAATGTAAGTTTTCTAAATAAAAAAAGAATCAGGGATATGCTTGATAAAATACCGCCTTATTCTAAAGTAACCATCAATGGCACAGACAGTGTTTACATCGACAATGATATATTAGAAATCTTTCAAGAATTTAGAAAAAAAGCGCACGATCGGCATATTGATTTACAATTATTGTCAATTCCTGAAGTGGAGACCTTGAATGTACATTAGAATAGCTGGTAAAATCATTTTTAAAATTATCTTCGTAGCATGATACGCAAAAAGCTCGTAGAGCAAATACAGGCAAAAAAATCCTATCTCTGTGTGGGATTGGATACAGATATCAGCAAAATACCCCTTCACCTACAATCACATCCCGACGCAATTTTTGAATTCAACAAAGCCATCATTGATGCTACCAAAGATCTTTGTGTTAGCTACAAAATCAATACCGCTTTTTATGAAGCCATGGGATTGAAAGGCTGGGAAGCAATGGAAAAAACTGTTGCCTATATACCCACCGAACATTTGAAAATTGCCGATGCAAAAAGAGGTGATATTGGCAATACTTCTGATCAATATGCCAGGGCTTTTTTCGAAACCATTCCATTTGATGCAATAACTGTTGCCCCCTATATGGGAGAAGACAGTATCCGTCCATTTTTAGAATATAAAGATAAATGGACCATTGTATTGGGACTTACTTCAAATAAAGGAGCCAATGACTTTGAGTTGCAAAAAATTCTTTCGGCCGACAATAACCAGTCCGACTTTCTGTATGAGAAAGTTTTAAAAACAGTTGCCGGCTGGGGCAGTATTAATAATTTAATGTTTGTAACTGGTGCCACACAGGCAGCCGCCTTTGCGAATATCAGGCATTTGATACCCGAGCATTTTTTATTAGTGCCAGGGGTAGGTGCACAAGGTGGCAGCTTGAAGGAAGTAAGTCAATACGGACTAAATAAGGAGGTTGGTTTATTAATCAATGCAAGCCGTGCGATTATATATGCAAGCACCAAAGAAGATTTCGCTGCAGCAGCAAGAAATATTGCACAGGAGTATCAAACAGAAATGGCTAGTTATTTAGGCTAGATTAAAATTTTTATTAAAAGGATTTATTTATTATCCCTTCGGTTGTCCAATTATCAATTCTTGCCTTCAACTCAGTAGGATATTGAGTGCTGATTAATAATAAATTCCCGTTTTTAAATTGCAATTGCAATCCAATGGTAGAGGCCGAAGAGCTGATATATGCTTTTCCTGTTTGCTTGTTGCCAGAACGAATACCCCATCCACCAAATTCATACAATGCATTGTAGTTTCTAAAACTAATAGAAGCCAGTTCATGCCATTCGATTTTTCTTGATCGAAGATGAAAGGGTGCAAAACGAAAGGTTATTCCTTCCTTGGAATAATGGGTATAGAGTTTTATAGAAAAAAGAAAAATTAACAAAGACAGCGGAAGCAGTTCTATTAAAACCAATACATAATCTGGCGCAGGTTTGGCACCAAAAGGTATTTTAAAAATAATTTGTTGACCAATAGCGTATAGAAAAACCAGGTTAAACACAATTACTGCTGCCCAGGCCCATCTTATTCGAAATCTTTGCAGTTCGCTAAATGAGTTCATGGTGATTGATATATTTGATGAATGCGTTCCGCTAATTTTTGGGCCCACTTACTATATTCCATTCGGGATGGATGTAAAAGGTCGGAAGCAAGAAAATCTTCTTTGTAACCATCGGCCCGCTGTTGTTCAGTAATATCAATATAATGGCAAAAAAACTGTTCGGCAGTATTTTTGCAAATGGCATTGAATGCATCAATTTCTGCTCGAATTTTTTCGGCAGGCCGATTGACCGCATAGGGTGTATTTCCCCAATCAGGGATACTCAGCACAATAACATGATGAGGCTTATTATTGGCAAATGCAATGGCTTTTTGTAAAAGTCCCTCGAATTCAATAGAAAAATTTTCGGTTGTCCTTCCCCGATATTGATTGTTTACGCCAATCAACAAAGTAACGATATCATATGTATCCAAAAGCCCCGCTTTTTCAATGGCAGCATTTAATTTATCCGTAGTCCAGCCAGTAGTGGCAATAATTTTGGGTGAATGGAATGTAAAATTATTTTCTGCGGCATTGAGTAGTGCAACGGTTTGATAAGGAAAAGAATGGCTCGCCTCCACCAATTCTCCAATAGTATAACTATCGCCTAGGGCGAGATAGGAATAAATCATCATTAAATGTAAGAAAAAGAAAGAAATACAGTAACCCTTATTCTATATTGATTCCCTCAATACTTCATAGCCAATTTTAATTTGCCCCATATTTCATTATCAAAACTACTTGGCCCCAATGTGCTAGTGCCAGCATTGTCTCCTAATCTTACCACTACTACATCCAGACTAGGCACTATATATATTTTTTTATCGTCCTTACCCAATGCAGAAAACATATCTGCGGGTGCATTGCTGGAAAGACTGCCTGGAAATACAATTTGAGTACCAGGGGCCATAAAACTATTTTTACCATTCAACCACCATAGGTATCCATAACTCTGATTGAAATTTTGAGAAGTATTAATCATACTAGTATAATAAGCCTGGTCTGATAATAAGGTATTGGCATCCCATTTGCCTTTTGAAAGAATCAATGACCCAAATCGAGCCGCTTCGCGGGTAGTACAGTACATGATATAATTCAACCAAAAGGCGCCAGGCATTCCTATCTTATCAAATAATTTTTCTTTGCTGTACTGATTAAAGGTTTTGCCACTGGCATTGGACAATACATTTTGCAATAGATGATAAGGTGCATTGTGGTATGCCCAACGAGTACCAGCATCGGCTTTGTAAGTAAGACAGGCTGCTGTGGTACAATCAGGATCGGCCACACCGTCATCCAAACCAGTGGTCATGGTCAATTGATTTTTTACAGTAATCAGGTTTTCCTTTGCCAAGGGCAGTGAGGTCCAGCCAGTACCTAAGTATTGTGAAACTTTATTGTTGATATTGATGATGCCATCCTGTTGTGCCATTCCTGCTATAAAGGCCACCACGCTTTTTCCTGCACTGGCAATATAATAGCGAGAATCCTTGGTCCATCCATTCCAATATTGTTCTTTCACAATTTTACCATGCTGCAATACAATTAACCCGTATGTATTTTTAGTGCCGGCAAAATCAAATGCTGCCTGCAATAGGGTTTCGTCCCAGCCTGCCGATGCGGCTGTTTTGGTATCCCAAACATCCCCAGTAAGAGGAGGATAATAATAGGATGTAGGCACAATAGGATCAACCCCTGCCCCTCCATTATTTTTTTTACAGGCTGTCAATGATAAAATTCCTGCTATTAGAATTATTATTCGCATAGTAAATTTTTGAAATAGACTCCAATAAAACGTAAACGTTTAAATCATCAAAATGGTATTTAGCAAAAATAATATATATACAACCAATCATTCCATTTTCAATTCCAAAAGTAGGCAGCATTAAGCACCTAGCTTTTAATATATTTCATCGGCAGCCCAGGCTTACTAATAGCTTCCGAGGGCGTATGGTATCTTTTCAACTTACCAAGGCAAACGGCGGAAATGCCAACTTTTAATATCATAAAAAAGGGAAATACCATCAGAATTCAACCTACACAAATCGTTTCTTTGAATGGCCAATGCTTTATCTTTGCAGAACAGATTGCTGTCGATTTATTTTTGATTTCCTTCCCAGTTAAAGGCTTTTGAAGAAATTAAACCATAAAAAACGACTCACTATACAAGTACTAAATTCAAACGATTGCCATGGCAGTGAAAACAGATAATTTTCAATCCCCCGATTATTTTAATGTAGATGAATTATTGACAGAAGAACATCGCTTAATCAGAGATACTGTTAGGCAATATGTCAAAAAAGAAATCAGTCCCATCATTGAAGAGTATGCACAACGTGCTGAATTTCCACAACAAATTGTAAAGCAATTGGGAGAACTGGGTTGTTTTGGACCAACTGTACCTGAGCAATATGGCGGAGGCGGATTGGATTATATTTCCTATGGCCTGATGATGCAGGAGTTGGAGCGGGGCGATAGTGGTGTACGTAGTACCGCTAGTGTACAAGGCAGCTTGGTTATGTTCCCTATTTATCAATATGGCAGTGAAGCGCAACGAAATAAATATTTACCCTTACTGGCTAGTGGAGAATGGCTGGGTTGTTTTGGTTTAACTGAACCCGACCATGGCAGTGATCCAAGTAGTATGCTTACCAATATTAAAGACGCAGGTGACCATGTAATATTAAACGGCGCTAAAATGTGGATTAGCAATGCGCCCTTTGCACAGGTGGCTGTTGTATGGGCAAAAGATGAGGCAGGGGATATTAGGGGTATGATTGTAGAAAGAGGTATGGAAGGATTTAGTACCCCCACCACGCATGGCAAATGGAGTTTACGTGCTAGCGCCACTGGTGAATTGGTGTTTGACAATGTAAAAGTTCCCAAAGAAAATATTTTGCCCAATGTGAAAGGTCTAAAAGGCCCTTTAGGCTGTTTGACAAAAGCAAGATATGGTATTGCCTGGGGTGCTATCGGTGCTGCCATGGATTGTTATCATACTGCTTTAGAATATAGCAAAGAAAGAATTCAGTTTGGAAAACCCATTGGCGGTTTTCAATTGCAACAGAAAAAATTAGCCGAAATGATTACGGAGATTACCAAAGCGCAATTATTGAATTGGCGCATGGGCGTATTGATGAACGAAGGAAAAGTAAATCCCCAACAAGTAAGCATGGCAAAACGCAATGCCTGCGAAGTAGCCACTAATATTTGCAGAGATGCTCGGCAAATGTTAGGAGGCATGGGCATTACTGGCGAATATTCTATTATGCGTCATATGATGAACTTAGAAAGTGTAATCACCTATGAAGGCACACATGATATTCACTTACTCATCACCGGTATGGATGTAACGGGCTTCAATGCATTTAAATAATAAATAAAATACAGGCTATGATAAAAAATGTAAGCGTTATTGGAGCGGGCACCATGGGTAATGGCATTGCACATGTATTTGCTCAAAATGGATTTACAGTAAATCTTGTAGATGTAAACCCAACTCAATTACAAAGAGCCTTGGCTACTATTGGCAAAAATTTAGATCGACAAATAACCAAAGGAACGATTACAGAAGCAGATAAAAAAACAACCTTAGGGAATATTTCAATTTTTTCCGACATTCCAGAAGGTGTAAAAAATGCAGCATTGATTGTAGAGGCGGCCACTGAAAACATGGAATTAAAGGCCAGCATCTTTCATAAAATTGATGAGGCGGCTCCTACCGATTGTATTTTGGCCACTAATACTTCGTCTATTTCAATCACAAAAATTGCTGCTATTACTAAGAGACCTCAATTAGTGATTGGGATGCATTTTATGAATCCGGTACCAGTTATGAAATTGGTGGAAGTAATCAATGGCTATTCTACAAAAAAAGAAGTAACTGATGCCATTGTTGCATTAAGTAAACAATTGGGTAAAATCCCCTGCATCGTAAATGATTATCCCGGGTTTATTGCAAATAGAATATTAATGCCCATGATTAATGAAGCCATCTATAGTTTGTATGAAGGTGTAGCTGGTGTAGAAGAAATTGATACCGTAATGAAATTGGGCATGGCGCATCCAATGGGACCATTGCAATTGGCCGACTTTATAGGATTGGATGTTTGCCTAAGCATCATGCATGTATTACACGATGGTTTTGGCAATCCCAAATATGCGCCTTGTCCGCTATTGGTAAATATGGCAACAGCAGGAAGACTTGGTGTAAAAAGCGGCGAAGGATTTTATCTATACAATGCAACCAATAAGGACCTAGTTGTTAGCCCCAGTTTCAGGAAATAAGTATGCAAGAAAAAAAACTATTTTTTATTTTACTAGGCTGCAAGCCGGAGGGAAGGCATACAGAGCAACACGATGTTTTCATTTCTGTTGGGCATTCCTTGGCAGACCTGATTCCCGATATGGAAACCTTTTGGCCTGCATCGGGCAAAATGCATATTGATTCGTGGCGAGCAGTTACTAAAGTAAACGAATACACGATAAAAATCATTCCTCGAACCGCTAGCAGCTCCATTAATCCGAATAAATTATTTTTCATTAACCTGGGTGGATATAAACCTGGTGACCCCGAAGAGCATCATTATAAATTATTGTATGTAGCCAGTGATAAAAGCACTGCCATTGCAGCTGCCAAAAAAACCAGCTTTTTCCTGCACACCGGATTTGAGGGTGCGAACGCACATATTGACGATAAATATGGAGTAGATATAGATGATATCTATGAAATTGAAGAGATCTTACCCGAACATATCAAAAGTGCCTATTCGATTGAAATTAGCCTTGCAAAAAATGAAATGGAAGAAGATCCATTGCACATAGGTTACCTAAAGTTGTCTAGTATCAAATAATATTATTCTACCGACGCAGTCTGAGTAAGAAAACTGTATTTTTAATTTATAAAATCACCCGATGAATAGAAAATACTGGGAAACCATGGCACCCAAATACGATGATGAAATTTTTGATGTGCTTAGAAACGATAGCAGCGGAAAAATTGTGACTGCCATTGAAAAAATCAGTAGCAAGAAAAAAACTGTCATCGATATAGGTTGCGCCATTGGAAAATGGATTCCCCTACTTGCTACCCAGTTCAAAGAAGTGCAGGCAGCAGATATTTCTGCGATTAATCTTCAAATAGCAAAAGAAAAATACAGGCATTTTAAAAATGTGGAATACCTACGCATGGATATGAGTGCCGCTAAATTAAAAGTAAGTCCCTGTGATGCGGCAATTTGTATCAATGCAATTCTTACCGACTCTTTAAAAAAACGGATTAATTTTTTTCAATCATTATCGCTTTCTTTAAAAAAGGGAGGGCACTTGGTATTGGTTGTTCCCTCTCTGGAATCTAAACTATACACCAATATCATTGCACATCGGTGGAATGTAGATGGCGATCACAAAGAAAAAATTGCTTCCTCTAAAAAAGCATTTGAGTTAGCCAAGAATATTAAGCAGGGAGTAACAGATATCGACAATGTTCCTACCAAGCATTATTTAAAAGAAGAATTGGAACTGTTGCTTTCCCTAGAAGGGTTCAAAGTACAGGCCATAGAAAAAATAAATTATACTTGGAAAACTGAATTTAACAACCCTCCCAAATGGTTAAAAAGTCCTTACCCTTGGGATTGGATGTGTGTGGCTAAGAAAAATAAATAGCTTTATTTTTTCAATTTCGCGACCAACTTGTAAGATTCATCGATCATTTCTAAAATCAATCTGCCAGGCAATTGCCCATTCAGTACAATGGTATTCCAGTGTTTTTTATTCATGTGGTATCCTGGTAAAATAGCAGTTGGATAAGCATCTCGTAATTCTATGGCTTTGTCGGGATCGGACTTCACATTGAATTGGAGCGGATAGGCATCCAGTGATAACAATAGAAATATTTTTCCATTTATTTTAAAAACCAGCACCGATTCCCCAAAGGGAAATCCTTCCGTTACAGCCGGCTTAGCCAATACATAATCCCTGATTGATTCGATATCCATTTTAGGTAATTGGCGTAATCTCTACAGCACGTAATTCATTGAGCTTATACAGCACTTCTTCTTTTCGATTCGTTGGCACACCTGTAATGATATTACAGAACAACTGCATTTCTTGTTCGATGACTGTGCAATTGTATTGTTTTATCACCATCATCACTTCATTCATTTGTGTATAATCAAAAAGTATTTTGTATTTGAGTTCAACTTGCTTTTGCACAATGGGGGTTACTTGCAATGCCAGTGAAGTAGCCGTTTTATAGGCATTGATTAAACCAGGCACGCCCAACAAAGTACCACCCCAATAGCGTACCACCAAAACAGCTACATTGGTAATTTCCTTGCTATCAATTTGTCCCAAGATGGGCTTTCCCGCACTGCCGGAAGGTTCCCCATCATCACTGCTTCTAAAATTATTGCCATCTAATCCGATGCGATAAGCAAAACAGCAATGCACCGCCTTGGGATGCTCCTTTTTTAATTGTTGCTGGTGCTTTTTAAATTCCTCTACCGTTTCAATAGGAAATGCAAACGCAAAAAATTTACTCCCTCTGTCTTTGAATTCAGCAGAAGAAGGCTGGGTAATGGTTTTATAAAAATCTTTGTCGTCGGTAATTGCCAAAATTTATGCGCTTGGTTGATAAAATTGAATATGATCTGTATGTAACTGGAACGCTCCTTTTAAAAATGCATCTTTCAATATAGGAGCAGCCAGTCCTTGGCCAATCTGTAATGCAGTATTCGTAATAATTCTTGCCTCCTCCCAAAGCCCTTTTTGTATAAAGGCATTCAATATCTCCGCCCCTCCTTCCACTAATATGCTTTGTATTTTTTCCTTCATCAAAATTTCCAACATAGCTGGAATAAAATCATCCGTTTCCTTGATCAAGCAATAACGAAGATTGGTGCTCGTAGATTCCTTGATTGAATTGAAGACAATAGTAGGAACAGATTGATCCAGTAATTGGGCAGAAGCAGGAGTTTTTAAATTTCGATCTATTAATAAACGCAGTGGATTATTTCCCTTCCATGCTCTAACTGTAAGCGCAGGATTATCCATGATAGCGGTACCAGCCCCTACCAATATGGCAGCTTCTTCCGACCGCCAGCGATGTACCAAGATATTCGTGTATTCGTTACTGATATATGTTCTATGATTTCCATTTGCCGCAATTTTGCCATCGGCAGATTGAGCCCACTTCAGTATGATATAAGGGCGTTTTTTTTCCTGACAACAAATAAAACGTTGATTCAATATTTTAGCTGCAGATTCCAATACCCCCACCGTAACTTCTACCCCAGCTGTTTTTAATAATTCAATCCCCTTGCCATTGACTTCCTGATAAGGATCGTTGCAGGCTATGACCACCCTTGGTATTTTATAACGGATAATCAATTCGGTGCAAGGTGGTGTTTTTCCATGATGGGCACATGGTTCTAGTGAAACATACAAGGTTGATTTTTCAATTAAGGCCTGGTCGAGTGGATGCACAGACTGTATGCAATTTACTTCTGCATGTGCCTGGCCATAGCTTTCGTGATAGCCTTCCCCGATGATGCTATCATCATACAGCAATACAGCCCCAACCATTGGGTTGGGCGCTACCTTGCCGGCTCCTCTAGAAGCCAATTCAAGGCAACGTTGCATGTATTTGATATCAACTTTCAAGAGGGCAAATGTAAGCGTAAAAAATAAACTAAATTTGTAGGGTGACTATCAAAGCTTTCCATCAGCAGACCAGTACTGACTTACTTACTATTTATAGTTCGGCAGAAGCTGGACTAATTGCAGCAGAATTACTAGAACAAATAGCAGGTATCGATAAAAAACAGTTGATATTGATGCCAGAGCATATTTTACCCGCTAGATCGCTCTCCCTCCTAAATGAGGCAGTAGCAGATTTATTAGTGCATCGTCCCTTACAATATATTACTGGCCATGCATGGTTTTATTCGAATTTATTGAAAGTAAATGAAGCTGTACTTATTCCCCGTCCCGAAACAGAAGAACTGGTAGAAATAATTGTTCGGCATATCAAATCAAGCGGGATGGCTAGTCCCGTGCTATTAGACATTGGTACAGGAAGCGGCTGTATACCTATTGCCTTAAAAAAAGAATGTCCTTCTGCCATCATCGAAGCGATTGATATCAGTGAGGATGCATTGAAAGTAGCAAGAGAAAATGCGCTTACTACTTCCACTGAAATCAAGTTCCAGCAAATAGATTTTTTGGAGGAAAGCCAATGGCTGCTATTACAGAAATACAATATCATTGTTAGCAATCCGCCCTATATCCCTCTAGCAGAAAAATCAAGTCTTGAAAAAAATGTAACGGCTTACGAACCTGCTAAGGCCTTGTTTGTACCGAATGAGCAGCCACTTTTATTTTATGAAAAGATAGCTGGCTTTGCGCAAACGCATTTGCACCATGGAGGATTTATTTTTATGGAGTTGCATGAGCAGTTTGCAAAACAAACAGCTGCCTTATTTCTTGAAAAATACAATAAGGTGGAAATACTAACAGATATTTCCGGCAAGGAAAGATTCTTGCAAGTAAGTTATTGATTGGTCACCGAAGCGGAAGTGGTAGCACCCAGTCTTTTTGCGATAGTCATGATTCGAACAATATCTTTCCAAGCAACCAAGGAGTCTGCATTGATAACCACCGCAGGCTTTGAGCTATCTGCTGTATTGATTCTTCTCTTCAATTCCAATTCCAAGGAATCAAAAACAATCCTTTGCTGCCCGATATAAGCATTGCCATTTCTATTGAGACTTACCACCAAGCTCTGTTTTGATTTAGTATCTGTCTTAGCTTTGGGCGTACTCATTTTAATCACATAGGGATTGGCCACTGTTGCCATAATCAAAAAGAAAAACAACAGGATAAATAATATATCGTTGAGTGGCCCGGTATCCACTTCGGCGTGATCTTCTTTATGTTTTCTACGTAAACTCATGATAAATTAGTGGGTTGGTTCCTGCAATATGTCCATAAATTCTGCACTAGCAGCATCCATTTTATTCTCAACTTTATGAATTTGTGTATTCAAATAGCTGTAGCCAAGATAGGCTAATATACCTATGATTAAACCAGTAGCGGAAGTAATCATTTTGATATAGATACCATCTGCGATAGTAGAGAAGGTGGGCTCTCCTTTGGATGCGATATCTTTAAATAATTGCAACATACCAATAATGGTTCCAAGAAACCCGAATAAAGGAGCAATCCTAGAAATCAGAGAAAGTACAGAAAGATTTTTCTCCATCACATACATTTCTAATTGTCCAACATTATCCATACTTTTTTCAATAGCATCAATTGGCTTCCCTATGCGTTGAATTCCTTTGTCAATCATTTTAGCTACTGGATTATTGGTGTTTTTAGCCAAACTGCGGGCAGCACTTACATTTCCAGTGATGATCTGATCGCGAATAATACTCATAAAATTATCTTCTATTTTACTGGCTTTGCGAATCGCAATCAAGCGTTCAATAAAAAAGAAAATAGCGGCCACCAGTAATAATCCCAATGGTATCATCAATACCCCACCTTTCAGTAATATATCCCAAGTACTTTGAAGGGCAGCGGCCTTATTCGTGGAAATCGAATCGATCTGTAAAAAAATATCAAACATGTATTGTTGGGTTTTATTTATCTGAAGTTGTTCTTTCTATAATTGTGCCAATTATTGATTTTGTTTGCAATGAAACGAAACAAAGATACAATTGCCACCCAAGAAAATGTTAATGTTATTATTTGAATGAAAAAAGCCCTGCAAAAGTGGACTGAACCCCAAAAGTTGGACAAAATTAGTAATTAAGATTTAAAGTGATGAGCTCGATACTGTTTCGGGCTCATTCCATTTAGATTAAGTTTGATTCTGTCGTTGTTATAGTATTTGATGTATTGGTTGATTTCTTTT
>CAIOIZ010000075.1 GCA_903858475.1 uncultured Bacteroidota bacterium | reverse complement strand
TAGAAACAATGCTTTTATCAATTTGAGTAACAGGTGCAGTAATCACTGTATATGCGCCAGAAGTGCCCTTACGGATTTTTACGGTCCTTAAATTCAGGTTATCATTTACACCAGTACTACCGTCAATTCTTCCACCCCAATAAAGGCGGGCAAACTTGATGGTATTGGAACCGGCTGGTAAAATTAAATCAGCAGATGAGGAATTAAATGTTGGATTATTTGTTCCTACTAGTTGAAGATTAAAAAACAAATCATCGGTTCCACTTTCAGTAGCAGAAGATTTATGAACTTCTACCTGAATAGTATTATTTCCATTTACAAATGGGCTACCAGTTCCCACTGAAAAACTATAAGTAGCTTCTGGTTCTACATTTGAAGAAGCAGTAGTACTATAGGATGGAGTGCCATTGGGCATATTATATCTACCTACTACCGTTCCGTTCACATATACAACTGCACCATCATCCAATGTAAGCGTAAAGTCCAAACTTGTATAGGAGGCAGGGTTAAAATTAATAGTTTTTGAAAAATAGCAAGTAGTCCTATCAGTTAAGGAGGTACCTACAGTTGCAGTTGGTCCAAACCCAAGTGGTGAAGCGTTAGGCCCAGAAGCAAGCGTTGTGACGTTTGGCCAACTTGCAGGTTGACTATTTGTATTAGAATAATTCCAAGTATCACCCGAAACAATCAAATTGGTAGATGAGCCAGTGCCATCTACATCCACAAACTGAATATTTGCATTGTTATTAGTATATGCACTTGTTCTGCTATTGCTATAGCTTCCAGCGCCACTGGTATCAAAATCGTTCATGGCGGTAGTATTTACTACGCCGGTGCTTCCGCTACCACTCGTATAAATAGCAGTAATAGTATTGCCAAATAGCGTATGTCCACCTTTAAGGTTATCAGAATAAACAGGAGCGCCATAGGCTCTAACAACTTGGGCGAAGGAATTTTGATTGGTGAAAAGTAGATTTGCTAGCACCAATGCAAATACGCATAAGAAAACTCGGGATGAGTTAAATTTTTTCATTGTCTTGAGGTTTTAATAACTAAAAAATGTAAGCCAACGATGTTGAAACAGGGGTAGCAGTGATATTAAAAATCACGTTTAATTTTTCAGAGATATTTGAATAGGAGGATAGAGAAATTAAGGAATTTCAGTAGAAATGTGGATAGGGTACGATGAATTCGAGCTGTAAAGATATATTGAATTTATTTAATAATCAAAAATTATTTTAATTATTATTTTAAAATACTGGTTATCAAATAATTAATTGAAGTCTTTATGATTTCAGCACTTCTCTGGCGATAACCATTTTTTGAATTTCACTGGTGCCTTCACCAATAGTGCAGAGTTTGCTGTCGCGATAAAATTTTTCTACAGGAAAATCCTTGGTGTACCCATAGCCCCCAAAAATTTGTACGGCATCAGTACTGATTTCAACTGCAATTTCACTGGCATAATATTTTGCCATAGCTGCTTCCTTAGTCATTGGCAGGTGTTGCATCTTTAAATAACAGGCTTGTTGTACCAATGCTTCGGCGGCGGCAATTTTAGTAGCCATATCGGCTAGTTTGAAACTAATGCCCTGAAAATTGGCAATTGGCTGATCAAATTGATACCGTTCCTGACTGTATTGCAAGCTTGCTTGATAAGCGCCTTTGGCAATACCTAACGCTAAGGAGGCGATTGATATACGGCCGCCATCTAATACTTTCATGCTTTGTTTAAAACCTTCTCCAATATTTCCTAAGCGATTTGAATCGGGAATACGACAATTATCAAAAATCATTTCGGTCGTTTCACTGGCACGCATACCCATTTTATTTTCTTTCTTTCCACCACTGAATCCTGGAGTACCTCTTTCCACTATAAATGCAGTAGCATTGTCACGCGTTCTAGGTTCCCCTGTTCTGCATATTACTACTGCAATATCCCCTGATTTTCCGTGGGTGATCCAGTTTTTGGTTCCATTGATTATCCAATAATCTCCTTCTTTGACAGCTGTTGTTTTCATATTTCCAGCATCACTTCCAGTATTGGCTTCTGTCAAACCCCATGCTCCAATATGCGTTGCATTGGCCAGATTTGGTAGGTATTTTTTCTTCTGTTCTTCATTGCCAAAACTAAGTATATGACCCGTACATAAAGAATTATGTGCTGCAAGCGACAACCCAATGCTTCCACAGACTTTTGCAATTTCCTGTATAATGGTACTATATTCAAAATACCCCATTCCACTTCCCCCATATGCTTCGGGCACCATTACGCCCATCAGACCCAATTCTCCTAATTGCTTAAAAAGCGGTAAGGGAAATTCCTGGCGCTCATCCCAATCCATTAAATGGGGTTTGATATATTGTTGTGCAAAATCTCTGGCAGTATCTGCCACCTGTTGTGTAAGCTCAGTTGAATCGAAATTCATAGTGGTGGGTAACGTTGAATAACAAAATTACGGCAATACTGCTTAGTATTATCTTCCTGCTCAACATATAACGAACTTAAGGGCATGGCCGCTATTTATTAGTCAGTATTCAAATAAGGCGACAGCTTATTGAATATTTCCTCAGTGATTAAATTTATTTTTTTGATATCCTGCAGCTTTTCAAAACGTCCATGTTGATTTCTGTATTGGATAATCGCATTGGCCAATTGCCATCGAATATAGGGGTGGACTTTCAATTCTTCCACATTGGCCGAATTGATATTGATTTTCCTTAGGGCGGGTTTGTTAAGCATTAAATTTGATTTTATTTTTTGGAAAATAGAATCAGCCAACCCAAATGTTTCTCCTACTTGTTGAACAGCGTAAAATCCACCTAATTTTTCCCGGAAAGTAAGTATTCTTTGTGCCAGCTTTGTTCCAATTCCTGGCAAGGCAATAAAGGCACTGGTATCTGCTTCATTGATATCGATTAGCAGGGGGGTGTTTGTTGTAGCTGACTTTTTGAATGGAGTATAGGTAAGCCTGCTATTGTTTTCCTTTATTTCAATTTGTACATATGGCAGTAATTGGTCTGCCAGTTCTTTCCGCAGCCCCCATATTTTATAGATATCTTCTTTTTGATAAAAATGGCCTCCCTTCAATAAATAATTTTGAATGGTATGAATCGTTTTGTCCGTTAATCCCAACCTTTTCCAATCTGACGCTTCGATTTTGTTAGGATCAAAATAAAAGAATATGGGCTTAGTCCTATTGTCATCGTTTTCTTTATCAAATCTTTTTTTATTGTATTGGTTACTTTCAGGAGAGCTGTATTTGAATCTTGATTTGGTTGAGAGGCTGCTATCTAATTCCTGTATTTGCAATGCAGCGATTGATTGCTCAAATAATTTGTAGTCAGGCCCTTTTTTGCTGATAAAAAAAGAAAAAAAATAAGGGAGGGTCAAGCTTATGGCAATTAAGAGGAGCAAAGAGATGATTCCGATTCGCTCTTTTTTAGTGAAGGAAAAATAGCTGATTAAATTTTTTTTCATATTTAGGTAGGTAATACCTCAGTGAATTAACTTCAATGATTAACCTAGCTAAACTAATGAGTGCTTAAGAAACCTACAAACAGAAAGCCGGGGAATTTGTGGAAAATTTTAGTGTATCCCATCCCAATTCAATTCCTGTTGGTAGCTCCTTGCTGATATTTGATGTTAGTCCCAATTGATGACTTATATGAGTTAAGTAGGCATTGGGAATTTTTAATTCCTGAATGAGTTGAATGGATTCCTCTAATGTAAAATGGGAAATGTGCTTTTCTTTACGAAGGGCGTTTAACACGAGGAGTTTACTACCCTTAATTTTATTTTTTTCCTCTTCTTCTATTCGGTTAGCATCTGTGATATAGGTGAAGTCTCCGAATCGGTAACCAAAAACAGGCATTTTGAGGTGCCAAACTAAAATAGGAATAACAGGAATATCACCAATCATAAAAGGGGACTGATCTATGGTATTGATATTGATTTCAGGTATGCCTGGGTATTTTTGTTCTGTGAATACATAGGGAAACTCTCTCATTAAAGCTTGTTGGGTGATTTCATTGCAATAAATTTCCATGGGCTTTTGCATGAAATAATTATAGGCCTTCACATCATCCATGCCAGCAACATGATCTTTATGCGGATGAGTAAATAAAACTGCGTCCAGTTTTTTTACGTTAGCCCTCAGCATCTGTGTACGAAAATCGGGGGTAGTGTCAATGACAAGGGTGGTGGTTGGGCTTTCTATTAAAATTGAACTTCTAAGTCTTTTATCCTTTTCGTTACTGGATTTGCAAACTTCGCAATCACAGGCAATCATAGGTACTCCGCTACTAGTGCCTGTACCGAGAAAGGTTATGGTAAGCGGGGGACATTGCATTAGACAAAATTAATGAATGCATTTTATACTAAAAGAAAATTAGAAGGGATCAGAAAAAGATAATAAAAGGAGCTAATTATCGCTCTGTAATTTCCGCAGCCATCACTTCATCGTACATTTTCTGGCTTTCGTGTGTGAGGGCATCATAATTGATGTTTAATGCTGGCATTAAATCAATTAGGGTATTTATTTTTCCTTCAGTTTGGAAAAATTTATTAAGTACAATAACTTTTTTTGCTTGAAGTATACAATAGCCACTTTGGAAATTACCTCTTTCGTACCGAATTACATAGCCTACTTCTTCCGCAATTCTTTCAATCCTATCTAGTATGGCTGCTGTGTATTTCATGTATTCGATGTAGTGGCTTTTTTCAGTTTTAAATCTGGATGCAACTTCCTTCATTCAAAGGGTAATAAAAAAAAAGTTTCTCCACAGATTGTGAATTAATTTCACTGAAAGACAGCCAAGTATATTTTATTACTGTCAGTTTCCAAATCTGTTGGAAGCTTATTTAGTGGTCATTCTAATAATCGGCACAATCATCTCCTCTAAACTAACCCCGCCATGTTGAAATGTATTTCTGTAATAGTTTACAAAATGGTTGTAATTATTGGGATAGCAGAGATAAATATCTCCTTTTCCAAAAATGAAGGATGAATTTACGTTGGGAACTGGAAGTCCTGCTTCTCTGGGATCTTTGAATGCCAATACATCTTTTGGCTCATAATTAAGATTGCGTCCGTGTTTGTAGCGAAGATTGGCAGTGGTTTGCTTGTCACCAATAACTTTGGCAGGTGTTTTTACCCTCACACTGCCATGGTCGGTTCCAACAATTAGTGTTATTTTTTTATCAGCTATTTTTTTGAGAGCCTGGTGAAGTGGAGAGTGCTCAAACCAACTTTGTGTGATACTTCGATAACTGGTTTCGTCTCCTGCTAGTTCTTTTAAAACTTCCATTTCTGTTCGAGCATGACTCAGCATATCTACAAAATTGTAAACAATCACATTGATGTCATTTTGTAAAAGATTGTGCATATTATCCACTAGCTTTTGTCCGTCATGATTATTCGTAATCTTCGTATAGGAATACTTGATATCTCCTTTTCCAAGTCTTTTCAATTGTGCTTTGAAAAAATCTTCCTCATATAAATTTTTTCCACAACTGCAGCTGATATATCATCGATTGCAGCTGACTCGTCATCGGCTGCAGCTGTCTCGGCATCGACTGTAGCTGACTCGGCATCGATTGCAGCTAACTCGACCGTGACATCAGCTTCCGCGAAGTCTTCGTCGACT
>CAIOIZ010000074.1 GCA_903858475.1 uncultured Bacteroidota bacterium | reverse complement strand
ACTTTCACCTCAGGTGGTACCATTTCAAATATTATAACTTTCACTGTCAACTCTGGATCTACCCTTCAAATGGCTTCAACAAGTACTATAGTAAGTGGAAACGCTTTCACTTTATCTTCTGGTGCCAGTTTAGGAATAACCTCTGCTGATGGTATTACATCCACTGGCGCTACTGGTAATATTCAAACTACCACTAGAACTTATAATACTGGTGCTAGTTATATATATAATGGTACGGTTGCACAAAATACGGGTAATGGCATTGCTCAAAATACACCCTCAAATATTACTGTTAATAATACTAGCGCTGCTGTTACTCTGAATAGTAATCCTACAATTTCTGGAAATATTACAGTGAATACTGGTGCCATTTTGGATATAGCTTCTGCCAATATTACTTTAGGTAGCGGCTCCGTATTCACTCTTACTGGAACACTAAGTTTCAGCAATACTACTGGTTTTGTTAGAACGGGTAATAATGTAAATGCAACTTTAACAGCCGGAGCTAATAGTCTAATAAAAACAGTTGATGAAATTGGTCTTGGTCCTGTGGCAAGTGCTTCTATCCAAAACCAAGGTACTGGTGTTTGGACAGTATCAAGTATTTCTACCAATGGTACAGTTGAATACAATGCTGCAGTAGCACAAGCAATCACCGATAGAGATTACAATAATCTTACCGTTTCTAGTGCAGGTGCAAAAACTTGGACATTAGCTGACACTCGTGCTGTAAATAATTTTACTGTAAACGCTAGCACAGAATTGGCTGGTGCACAAAATTTGAATCTAACTGGTGTTTTAAATCCACTATCAGGAACGCTTACACTAAATAGCGATATAACTTTGAAATCAACCGCTACTCAAACTGCTCAAGTTGCAGCTGTTGCCGGAACAATTTCTTATGGTACTGGTAAATTTATCATCGAGCGTTATATGCAAGCCCGCAGAGCATGGAGATTTTTAGCTGCTCCAGTTACTGCTGCTTCTGCTCCTAGCATCAATGCTGCTTGGCAGGAAGGGGTTACTACTGCTTCGGTTAATGCCAATCCTAATCCTGGATACGGAACGCATATTACTGGCGGAAATAATACTGGCCTAGGTTTCGACCAAAACCCAAGTGGTAGCTTTTCTACCAAACAATCTACTGTTTCTAATGTATGGGATAATATCAGCAATACTGCCACGGCTAAAGTAACCGACCAAAAAGGTTATATGGTTTTTGTACGTGGTTCTCGCGCTAACAATCTTTCTCAAGGTACAGGTGCAGTTGCTGATGCTACTACCTTGCGTGTAAGTGGCCAGTTGAATGTAGGTAATCAAACCTTTACCAATTCAGCTGCTGGTTATTTCCCCATAAGTAACCCTTATGCTTCTGCTATTAATATGCCTACCGTTTGGGGTACTGGTAATAATATTACCATGACTTATTCAGTTTGGGATCCATTTTTAACTGGTTCTAATAGCGTAGGTGCATTTGTACAATATTCTTGGAATGGTTTTTCTTGGACTAAATCAGTTACTCCTGTTAGTGCATTAGTAGATGGCAAGGTAGAATCTGGTTCTGCAATTATTGTTCAATGGATGGGTGCTAATACACTTACACTTACTGAAAGCAATAAAACATCGGGTAGTGTATTGTCTCAAACACCTACTACTGCTCCAACAGAAGAATCAAGAATTACTTTAAATCGTGTAAATGGAGATGGCACTGTATCTACTCAAGACGGTATGGTAGTAACATATGATGCGGCTTATTCTAACGGTTTGGATATGTGGGATGCTGAAAAATTAAATAATTTCTCTCAAAATATAAGCAGCAATAGAAATGGTAGCAAAATCGCCATCGAAAGAAGAGCATTGATTGCCAACCATGATACTACATTCATTAATATGGATCAAATTGGTGCTGGTAATTATCAATTCGAAATT
>CAIOIZ010000073.1 GCA_903858475.1 uncultured Bacteroidota bacterium | reverse complement strand
ATCGACAACTTTGTACTAAGCTTCAGGAGGTATTTTGAAGCAGATAGCCGCAACCCTAAATATTTCCACAGCGTAAGAGGAGTAGGTTATAAATTTACGGATGCTTAATCTGGTATGTTTCTAACAAGCTAATCATATCTTCAGCACGATCATAAAATGCTTGCCGGTTATCAGTTGCAGAAAAGGGTGTGTACAATTGCCATTCCAATTCATCCATTAATTGCAATAATTGAAGACTGCTATTATTACTCACCCCCCGATTGTCCATTTGACTTACAATTGATTTTTTATCCAATATTGCAACATGTATACCTAACCAATGGGCAAGATAATTTTTAAGACCCGTATTAAGTGCTAAATAGAATTTTGCTGAATTAGGGTCATCTATACTATTAGCAGCTTCCAATAATGGATTGACGTTTTCAATCAATGCATGTTCTTCCTTGATGGGCGCTAATGGAATAATAGTAGGCTCAGCCAACGGCACCATCGGGCTATTTTTTGCTTTGTCTTTTTTGTTTTCCCTTGCTACCCAAAATAATAATCCTGCAATAATAAAACCTGCAACAAATAACACAATCACCCAGCGATTATTAAATAACTTATTCAAAAACCGCACCTGACTATTGGTATTGGAAGCTTGTCCTATTCTTTTACCTAAGCCTTTTGATACATAAAATTTTAAAGGCCCGGTAGAAATCGTTTTATATTGCTGGTCATCTACATCAAAATAGCTCATAACAATCGGTGCCAAAGAATACATCCCCGGTTGATTTATAGTAAATGGATATTCTACTAATTTTCTACCACTCAATGGCACATTCAATTTATTTATATCATCACTAATCTTTGGTTCAAACCCTTCCATGCCAGCTGGCCAATTGATATCAGGTGCATTTACTAACTGCAGATTGCCCTCCCCTTTAATGAGTAACAATATTTTTCCCGCATCATCAGTACTAAAACTATCTTTATCCAAAGCGGCAGTAATTTGAAATTTCCCTACTGCTGACTTAAACGTAGCAGGCTTATTTGCCAATGGCAAATCCTTCACTAGAATATCAATCGGTTCGCTTTTTAAACTAACCTTTTGATTTTCGAATGCCTCAGCAGGCAATTGGATATCTCCGAAAAGATCGGCTAAATCACCATTTCGCTGACGCCTATTGATATACTCCTCCTTAATCAAGTGTACTGTATTTTCAATTTCGGCCGATTGCAATGTTAAAGTGCCTGCCTGTAATGGATACAATTGCGATTTTCGAATCACATACACATTGTAATCCTTACCGTTCAATTTTTCCTGCGTATAATTAATATTATCTGGTAATTGAAGATCTACTACACTAAAACCATTGAAAGAAGGATTCTTGGTAAGACTACTTTCGCTTTTTAAACGCGTGTATAATTTATAAGTAACAATAATCGGCTCACCAATAAAGCAGGTAGTTTTATTAACGACGGCTTTAACAATCAAGTTCTGCTTTATTTTATCCAAAGCATTTTCGCCTTTCCGCAAAACAGATTCATTGTATTGCAAGGATGGCCTTGTATCCTCCAATGGATCCATCCCGCCAAATCCTGGAGAAAAAATGCTACCTGGACTATTGTTTCCCTGAGGCTCATTTACCACTTGCAATTGAATTGCATTGCTACGCAACAATTTGCCATCTGCCTTTGCTGATGCAGATTGAATAGTAAAATCGCCAGTTGACTTCGGCTGAATGGTAAAACTTATAGATATATATTGTTTTACAAGACCATTGATAGTACTTACCCCATTTGACTGGTTGGGGCCACTTACTACAAGAAAATTCTTTAATGAGGGCGGGTTAATCTCTTCTACATGTTTCGCATTTTCAACAATAAATTCTACGTTGGCATATTCATTTTTGCCAATTTTAGTAGGAGAAACCGTGGCACTAAAACGCAACTGTGCAGTTGTTTGCAAGGCAACAAACAACAAGATAAATGTCAATAATTTTTGTAAAAAATAATTCATCTTCAATTCAACAAAAATACTTCAATAGTTGCTTTTTTGAATAGACGACCATATGAATGGATACAAGAAATTGTTAATTATACATTCACATTTATTAAAGATCTCCTAATAGCGGACGAATAATAATATCCTCCACGCAGGCAGCCGCTGTTAGCTGCGTTGCTGCATAAATCATAGTGGCAATATCCGAGGCCTCCATGATTCTAGCCGCTGAATTATCATAATCCCCCCAACTTTCTGTGAGCACTGCTCCAGGAAACACGGCCGTTACTTTGATGTGATATGGCATCATCTCCATTCTAAGATTTTGACTAAAACCATACAAGGCATATTTACTGATACCGTAAGCCCCGCCATTAGGATAAGCTTTCAAGGAGGCAATTGAGCAGATATTGAAAATATGACCCGCCTTTCTTTTTATCATTGAAGGCAATAATTTTCTTGTAAGATGGTAGGCCCCAAATAAATTCGTGGCCAACTGTTCTTCTAATAGTCCTATTGGTTCGTCCTGCACCTGACCAGGCGAAAAACTTCCGGCATTGTTTATTAAAACATCCACTTCAATTCCTTTACTCAATATCCATTCGCCAAAATCACCTGCCTCATGACGCAAATCAAAAGCCTTGGATGCTATGAGAATAGTTGGATAACTTGCTTGCAATGCCCGAACCGTATTTTGCAAACCATCCTCCTTCTTACTGGTTAAAAATAAATGATGCCCCTGAGAAGCAAATTTTTCGGCAATGGCTTTACCAATACCCCTAGATGCGCCTGTAATAACTATATTCATTGTTAATGGATTAATCGATGCAAAGCTAAATGAAATTTATTCCCTGTTAGAAGAACTCAATTTCAATTTCTAAGATTTTACAATTAGCTTGCAGCTTTTTATTGAACAGCAGCTACTAGCATGAAATACAAAGATATTTTTTTCGACCTCGATCATACATTATGGGACTTTGAAACCAACTCTTCCCTTACGCTGCAAGCGCTATTTAATGAATATGATCTCACCGTCAGAGACATCCCCTCCTTTGCTGATTTTCATGCAGTTTACAAAGAGCACAATCATCGACTTTGGGATAAATACAGCAAAGGACTAATTAAACAAGATGAATTAAGATGGAAAAGAATGTCGTATTCCCTGCTCGACTTTAAAATTGGAGATGAAAAGCTTGCCAAAGAAATGAGTGCCCGCTATCTTACTATATTACCAGATCAAAAAGCGCTGTTTGAATATAGTATTGAAATATTGAATTACCTGCAAAATAAGGGTTATCGCTTGCATATCGTAAGTAACGGATTCGAAGAGGTGCAACACAATAAGCTCATCAAGTCGGGTATTAAAAAATATTTTAGCACTATCATAACCAGTGAGGGCTGCAATGCCACTAAGCCCAACAAAGAAATTTTTGAAGCAGCTTTACATGCCGCTGGTGCCATTGTATCAGAAAGTATAATGATTGGCGATAATCCGGAAGCCGATATACAAGGTGCCATCAATGCCGGCATGGATTCTATTCTAGTAAACCATACTAATATCAGCACACTTATTCTGTCAACCTACACCATCACGCATTTAAAAGAGCTGGAAGATATATTATAAAAAAGCCCCCGTTTTCACGGAGGCGAATATTAATCTGATAGAAAATTACATTGCTACCGTTTTTGACTTGTCTTTGCAGCAAGATTTAGTAGCACCTTCTGCTTTTGTGCAACAAGTTTTTGATTTAGCACATTTCTTTTTCTTTTTGCCTTTGTCGCTATTATTGGCAAAACTTACACCTGCAATAAAAAGTGCTGCTGTAGCGAATAAAATTAGTTTTTTCATTATGATTTGTTTTTTATTTAGACTGTAAAAATAACCTTCTAGTTGCTTATTGCCAAGGGTATATTGTTAAAATTTGATGGGTGGTAGAATCGTTAAATCACCAAGAAGCCACTACTGTAACCCCACCTTTCACTACCTGATTGAGTGCTACATGCAATTTTGTCCCTACTGGCAATAATAAATCCACCCTGCTGCCGAATTTAATAAACCCCATCTCCTCTGTCTGTTTGACCTTTTGACCCACTTGCAAGTAATTGACAATACGCTTGGCCAATGCCCCGGCAATTTGCTTTACCAGCACTTCTGCTTCGCCTTTCTTGATAACTACACTATGCCTTTCATTTTCGGTAGATGACTTGGGATTCCAAGCTACTAAATATTTGCCCTTGTGGTACTGATTATAAACCACTTCCCCGCTAAAAGGGTTACGGTTTACATGTACATTAGCAGGACTCATGAAAATTGACACCTGCAATCGCTTGGCCTTGAAATACTCTGGATCAATAATCTCCTCTATAACAACTACTTTACCATCTGCAGGTGCTATAATGGCATTTTCATTAATGGTCAATTTACGGTTGGGTATCCTAAAAAAGGAAACAAGGAAAAGTAACAATGCTAAAGTGACAACAAAAACAGCCCATGTTAACCAAGGCAAATCTGTACTGAGGAAATAAAATACAGCATAATTGATAATGGCAAATACCAATGTGCCAATGGCGATAGATTTATATCCCTCTTTGTGAATTGTCATGCTTGATTGGAATTAAAATGCAAATGTACAGCAGGAGTGGGCAAATAGAACAGCCGCTCCATAATTGATTTAGACAAATAGTTCTACATATCCCCATACCATTGGAGTAGCAATTAACAGGCTATCAAACCTGTCCAAAAATCCTCCATGGCCAGGCATGATATTACCACTATCTTTTACATTGGCCATTCGCTTTAACTTACTTTCTACCAAATCGCCCAGTGTGCCAAAAACTGCAGCGATGCCTGCAGCAATAAAATAGTGATAGGAGGCGGGCAAATAATTCCTGCCATACAGTGTACCAAGCCAACCCATCAAAACAGCACATAACAATGCACCGCCGATGGTGCCTTCCCATGTTTTTTTAGGAGAAATTTTACTGAAAGGAGTTTTGCCAATTAAAGACCCTACAAAATAAGCCATGGTATCGTTCACCCACATACATGCAATGATAAAAATGGGCATGACTAAATATTTTAACGAATCAATTTCCGCTTGAATGGTAAGTGTAAGATATTCGAGCCTAAATGCAATCAAGAGCAATACCGGCAGCGTAATATAAATGATACCCAACCCCACATATTTCCAATATGTTTTTTGATCAATTATTTTCAACAACTTGACAAATTCATACCAACAACCAAAATGAATAATTACAAAAAGCGCTACAAAACTGGTTGCACTGAACAGCAGCCCCCCCGCCATTAGCAGTACAAATACTACTGCAGATAAGGACCTTGTTTTTAATGTTTGAATATTTAATGCCATAAAATATTATTCATATGCTGCAAAAGGATTGGCAGCTTCTAACAATTTATTTTCTTTTGCGATGATAGCTGTTTTGCGGGAAAAACTCTGCTGCTTAAAAAATATAAATAAACTCACGAGAATGGTTCCGGTAATTGCCAAACTCCAAATAGGCAATACTGTGTCCCCATTGCCCACAGCTGTTTTAGTTGGATGCGTATTGGTATAAAATAATCCTGCTAGTGCTAGCAAATTATTAATAAAATGTGCCAGTATACTTACCCATAAGTTTTGGCTGTAATGAAAAAGCAAGCCTAGAGCAAAACCTAATACCAAACGACTTAAAAAAAGATAATAAGATGCATGAATAAGACTGAATACAATAGAAACAAATAATATTGCCAAGAGTGGCCTTTTCCACCAACGAACCAATAAATTTTGAAGCACCCCTCTGAAAAACAACTCTTCAAATAAAGCAGGTAAAAATGCAATAATAAAAATGCCCACAAAAAACTGCGACCAGGTTTTCAAAGCAATAATACTGCCAATGGCTTTTTTATACAGCTCCTCTGCTTCCTTAGCAAGTTTATCCCAATTGGGAAAATGTTGAAAAACACTTTTAATAATTTGTTCAAAGGGAGCAGCAAAATAATTGGCAATAAAAATGATTCCAAATGCAATCAGTACTTGAGTAAGATTGAATTTTTTATTAAACCCAACCCAAAAAAAATCGCTATGGCAAACCAATACATATAAAAGCGAAGGAAGAAGGAATATGGCCATGGTGTCAAATACCTGGGTAAGCTGAGCATAATTTTCATTTCCTGGAAGCATCAAAGCATCAAATCCGGCCCTTAGTTTTTCCTGCCAAGGCAAAACACTAGGACCTAATGCCCTAAGGGCAAAAAAATACTGAACCACAGCAGCCAACACCATTCCAGAACCCGTGAAGGCTGTAATAACTCCTAATTGACTCCATCCTGTATAGCCCTTTACTGATTTGTATTGCATAATAATCACTTATAAGTGTGTAAATTTACGGCAAATGTAGAGATAGTTCATCGTTCTCATTTTGAAGCAGCATTTAACTTGCATATTACAATATGGTCAAAATAGATAAAATAGAACTTCCCGATTTCCCCTTGTTATTGGCGCCTATGGAGGATGTTAGCGATCCCCCTTTTAGGGCGGTTTGTAAAGACAAGGGTGCCGATTTAATGTATACTGAATTTATTTCCTCTGAAGGTTTGATTAGAGATGCTATCAAGAGCAGAAAAAAACTGGATATTTTCGAATACGAAAGACCGGTAGGCATTCAGATTTTTGGAGGAGATGAAGAAAGTCTTTCCATGGCAGCTAAAATTGTGGAAGTCACTAATCCTGATTTACTAGATATTAATTTTGGATGCCCCGTAAAAAAAGTAGCACTTAAAGGTGCAGGAGCTGGCGTTTTAAAGAACCTCGACTTGATGGTTAGACTAACCAGTGCAGTGGTAAAATCTACCAGCTTACCGGTAACAGTAAAGACCCGATTGGGCTGGGATGAGTCTACCAAAAATATTGAAGAGGTGGCCGAAAGATTACAGGATGTAGGCATCAAGGCCTTGGCCATACACGGACGTACTCGAACACAAATGTACAAGGGGCAAGCCGACTGGGAACTGATTGGTAAAGTGAAAAATAATCCGCGCATCACAATCCCCATTTTTGGCAATGGTGATATTGATAGTGCTGAAAAAGCAGTAGCATATAAAAACAGGTATGGTGTAGATGGCATTATGATAGGAAGAGCCGCCATTGGTTATCCTTGGATTTTTAATGAAATCAAACATTTCTACAAAACGGGGGAACACTTGCCAGCACCCACCATTGAAGACCGCATTGCTGTTTGTAAAAAACATTTACAACTTTCGTATGAATGGAAAGGACCCAAAGTGGGCATCTTTGAAATGAGAAGACACTATACCAACTACTTAAAGGGAATGCCTGGCATAAAAGATTATCGCTATAAATTAGTCACATTAGGAAGCCTGGAAGAGATTAACGAAGTGCTGGATGAAATCGCTATCAAATACAAAGATTATCAGTTTGAAAAAACAGCGATTGAATTAATTGATTATCACGAAAAATGCCCTATCAATTAATAGCAGTTATAATGACAACAATTAACGGGGCGTATTATTCGTAAATTCTCTCAAACCCTTCAGGTAAATATGCCCCCGCTCCTCTGCAAAAAAATCTGCAACCAGGGCTATAATGGCCATTGCAGCAAGACTTAGCCCCATCCCTTTCCAAAAGGTTTGCAACAGATTGTTCTTGAAATAAACAAAAAGTAAGATGCCCACTAATACCAATGCCATTTCGATGTAACGGTAAAGAATGAAGTTTTTCATGACCGCTTGCATACGCGGCAATTCTTTCTCTTTTAATTCAGCGGGATTCATATCGAATGCATATACATTTCGAATTCGATCAGCATCAGACCTTCTAAAGATAATAAAGCCAATTATAGCCAATAATAAACCTATTACTAAAAGCGGAATAGCAGCACCTTCATAAAAGGGGGATTTCACTACAAAATAGCAGATGGCTCCCCCTGCTACTCCAAAGAAGCCAATTAAAAGAAAGACCAAACTTTCTGCTTTTTCGGCAATGAAATATTTTTCGATTTCTATTTTTGTAAGCATCTGCAAATTTAATTATTTCAAACTATATGCCAGTACTGAGCAACTCCAATTAGATTATTGCTCCACTGCATTTTTCAATTCGGTACCCATAGGCGTAATAGTAGGTCCAAAATAATTAACCAATCTTCCCTCCTCATCAATTAAAAATTTAGTAAAATTCCAGGAAGGCGCTGCATTATTCCACCCGTTTTGGGATGAAGTGGTTAGCCATTCAAAAACTGGATGCTGACCTGCTTTTTTAACCACAATGGACTTTTGCATCAGCGGAAACTTAACCCCAAAATTTAAACGGCAAAAACTGGCTATCTCTTCATTACTGCCCTTTTCTTGTTCTTTAAAATCATTGGCTGGAAATCCCAAGACAATTAATTTGCCTTGATAGCTATCTGATAATTTTTGCAAATCATCATATTGATTGGTATAGCCACAATCACTGGCGGTATTTACAATTAATATTTTTTTTCCTCGCAGCGTATTAAAATCCAATTTTTCTCCATTGGTCAGCAAGGCCGACAATGTATAAAACGAAACCGGAGGGTTTTGTTTTGCACTCAATATTTTGGAGTTACTCTTTGTAACCTTTGATAGCCACATGAAGGCCGGATAAACAGCTTTCAGTATTTTTTGTCTGTATGTCATGTTCATTGAATTTCGGTTGGCCAATTCCACATAAGTAAAAAAAGCAACCAGTAAAACAGTAATAACAATTAAAAAGCGTTGTAGTTTTTTACCCATTAGTTTACATTTACATTAGCGAATGACCCACTTAAATAATTTTAATTTTCCTTTAAAAGGAGGATATTTTATGGAAGGATCAAACCAAGTAGGTGTTTTCATGATTGACTTTTGATGACTGAAACAATCAAATGATTTTTTACCATGATACCCCCCCGTTCCACTATATCCTCTTCCACCAAATGGCAAATGAGGATTGGTTAAATGCCAACTGGCGTTATTAACACAACCACCTCCAAATGGAACTGCAGACAACCATTCTTTTTCTTTTGCAGTGCTGGAAGTAAAAATATAAAAAGCGAGTGGATTCTTATGCTTTGCAATAATATTCAATGCTTCGGCTTTTGTTGAAAAAGAAATCAAGGGTAAAATTGGTCCAAAAATTTCGTCCTTCATCAATTGTGCGTCCATTGATACCTGATCCATGATGGTGGGCTCGATAAACAATTTACTTCTATCATTTCTGCCACCCCATACTATTTTTCCTTCTGGTAAATAAGTCAACAACCGATCAAATTGTTTTTCATTGATAATCTTTCCATAATTGTAACTATCCTCTGCTTGAAGACTAAAAAACTGCTGAATCGTTTCAATCATTGCCTTTAATAAAGCATCTTTTTTACTTGCATGCACCAAAACATAATCGGGTGCTACACACATTTGCCCTGCATTGCTGAATTTAGTCATTACAATTCTTCTGGCAGCTACTTTAATATTGGCATCAGACTCTACTACACAAGGACTTTTTCCACCAAGCTCCAATGTAACTGGCACCAGATTTTCTGCCGCCATTTTGTAAACAATTTTTCCAACCGCTGTACTGCCGGTATAAAATACATGATCAAAAGTAAAGGCATTCATCATGGCAGGAATAACAGTAGCACCATCGCCCTCTGTAAATAAAATATAATCTGCTGCAAAATTTTGTTCAATCATTTCTTTCATTACTGCAGCAGTGGCAGGTGCAAATTCAGATGCCTTCAACACCACACAATTGCCTGCTGCCATGGCAGCCGCTAGTGGGGTAAATAATAATTGCAGTGGATAGTTCCAGGGTCCAATAATCAATACTGTGCCCAATGGCTCCTTCAAAACAAAACTAGAAGAAGGCATATTTAATAAATTAGTGGGCACCTGATCGGCCTGCATCCATTCTTTCAAATGCTTCAGCATAAAATTGATTTCGCTGAGTAAAAACCCCGTTTCGGTAACCCATGCTTCTTCCGGACTCTTTTTTAAATCCTGATAAAGAGCTGCATGAAACGCAGCTTCTCTTTCCATTAAAGCCTTGCGCAATTTTTTCAATTGAGCAATTCGAAAAGAATAGGACCTGGTTGCACCGGATTCAAAATAGCGGCGCATCAACACAAGCTGATTTATATCTGCCATTAGAACTAAATTTGCCTCAAGTTAATAAATACAGCGGTATGACAGACGAACAATACATGCAATTGGCTTTACAAGAAGCACAAAAAGCTTTTGATGCCGGAGAAGTTCCTGTGGGAGCCATCATTGTTATGAACAACCGCATAATAGCCCGTGCACACAATCAGGTAGAGCTATTAACAGATAGCACTGCCCATGCTGAAATAATTGCCCTAACAACGGCCTTTCAATTTTTGGGGAGTAAATACTTACCAGAAGCCAGCTTATATGTTACTTTGGAACCCTGCCTAATGTGTTGCGGTGCCTTGTATTGGAGTAAGATTGGAAAAATTGTTTGGGGCGCCTCGGACGAAAAGAATGGATTTAGTAAAACTGCTGGAGACAATAACCCCTTTCACCCAAAGACAACATTAGTAAGTGGCCTATTAGCCGAAGAAGCAGCCAAACTAATGAAAGATTTTTTTAAAGCCAGAAGATAATTTTATTGAACCAATAATTTTTTCTTTACAATTACCAATCCCTGTTGTATAATTAAAGCATACATACCAGGTGGCCAGTTAAACATCATCGTTACTTGATCGTTTGCGCCAATAATATATCTTTCTTCTTCCCTCAGCAGCCGTCCTTGTGCATCGGCTATTTTTACAACAACCTTTCCCGCTGCAAAATTTTGCATTGCCAAAACAATTTTATTGTGCGCAGGATTTGGAAAAATGTATAGGTGGGCCGTTTTCTTAGTATACTGCTGGATTGAATCCTTGACTTGTGCAGACAAGTTTTTACTCATTGTGACTCCTAGCAAAAATCCTACTAACCATTTCATTATCCTCCAACGAAAAAATACTTTGTTTCGTTTTCAGGAAATTGTAATGTTTTCATAAAGGAATAGTTGATTCCTAAACCTTTCAATCCTACATTTGTTGTTCATAAAACAACTAAAAATTTCACTATGGCATTTACTTTACCGGCGCTGCCTTACGCACACGAAGCTTTGGAGCCCCATATAGACACTACTACCATGCAAATCCACCATGGCAAACACCATCAGGCCTATGTCGACAACCTAAATAAGGCCATTGCAGGTACTGAAAACGAGCATAAAACCCTGGAAGATTTAGTACAACATGCAGGAAGCATTTCACCTGCTGTTAGAAATAATGGAGGTGGTCATTGGAACCATGGTTTTTTCTGGGAAAGTTTGGCACCCAATGCAGGTGGCAACCCTACTGGAAAATTAGCCGATGCCATCAATGCTGCCTTTGGTTCATTTGATGCATTTAAAGAAAAATTTGCTGCAGCTGGCATGACTCGTTTTGGAAGCGGTTGGGCTTGGTTGATTGTAAAAGACGGTAAATTGGAAGTATCCTCCACCCCTAATCAAGACAATCCATTGATGGAAATTGCAGACGTAAAGGGGTTGCCTATTTTGGGATGTGATGTTTGGGAACATGCTTATTACTTGAAATATCAAAACCGTAGGGCTGATTACCTGACTGCCTTCTGGAACCTGGTTAATTGGGATAAAGTAGCAGCACGTTTTGGTCAATAATCAATTACGAAAATTTTATACAAGCTGCCTTTGGGCAGCTTTTTTTATGGCACAGGATCATGTCCATGACCACCCCAAGGATGACAACGGGCAATTCTTTTTGCCGCCAGCCAAGTTCCTTTAAAAGGCCCGTGTTTTTTTAGTGCTTCAATCGCATAATGAGAACAAGTGGGTGTGTAACGACATTTAGGTCCCAATAAAGGAGAAATAATCAGTTGATATAGCCTGATTATAAGAATAAAAGGAAAACTAGCTATTTGCTTCAATGTTTTCACCGGCAAATTTTATTAGTCGTTTAATAATGGATCCTGTTTTTTCAAAAACATCGGAATACTCAGGTAGCAGATTCCCGGTATATATAATAAATATCACCAAGGACAATTGTTGTTTTTTTAAAGTGGCCAACAAACTGTTTTTTTGTAACCGATATCCTTCTCGCATCAATCTTTTAACACGATTCCGATCCACTGCCTTTTTAAAATATCGAGTACTAACGGAGAAGCCTGCCTGAAGAGAAGAGGTTGCTTCGCTTGCCTCCATAATGTACACTACCCGAAAAGGGAAATTAGAAAAAGATTTCCCTTCTTTAAATACCCGCTCAATGGACTTGCGACTTTTCAGTCGTTCATTTTTGCCGAGTGTATATCGTTCCATTGTTGACAATGCTACAAAATTAAAAAGTCCTGCTGAAGAACAGCAGGACTAAAGTATATAACCTCTCTTTTATTTAAAAGAGGAATAGGTTTATTTTTTATCACCATGTTCACTAGAAACAGTCAGCTTATGACGTCCTTTCTTACGGCGGCTAGCTAATACCTTACGGCCATTGGCTGATTCCATACGTTTACGAAAGCCGTGTACGGTTTTTCTACGACGCTTATGGGGTTGATACGTTCTTTTTTTACCGGGCATTGTTTTAGTTTTTTCCTTTTACAAAATAATTTTTCTAGAAACACCCACCAGGGCACCATCCCTGCTGTTTTGAAAGGACGGCAAAAGTAGGGTAAATTTGTCGATTTTAAATGGCTAATAAGGATTTTTTTAGCCTTACAGAGACAAATGACTGGATTTTACAGCTTTGCCAAAAAAAACAGGTGCATGGCCATCAAAATCCTCGGTTGAATCGGTGGTAAAAAATTGAATATTGCCTTGCTTACTGCACTGCTCTTCAATGATTGGGTGCCGCGATAAATAGTCCTGTAGGCTTTTAGCTACAATGGCGCCTTGACTGATAATATTGATGGATGAAGGAATAAACTGCTTGATTTTGTCCATTAAAACAGGATAATGGGTACAGGCCAATAGGATACAATCAATATCTCCTGATTTTTCTAATAATTGCTGCACGTGCTTTTGAACAAAATAATCAGCACCCGGCGACAAGTATTCATTGTTTTCAATCAATGGCACCCAAATAGGGCAGGATTCCTGGTACACCTTGATATCGGGGAAGAATTTATTTATTTCAATGGGATAAGAATTGGATAGAATGGTACCTGTAGTACCCAAAACTCCTACCTGTCCTGTTTGGGTGAATTGGCCAATAATTTCTGTAGTAGGTCTAATTACCCCCAAAACCCTTTTATCGACACCCAATTTGTACAAGTCTTTTTGCTGGATAGTTCTCAAAGCCTTGGCCGATGCGGTATTACAGGCCAGAATAACAAGAGAGCAACCTTGTTTAAAAAACCACTCTACACATTCAAGCGTATATTGATAGACCGTTTCATAAGACCTGGTGCCATAGGGCGCACGAGCATTATCCCCTAAATAAAGATAATCGTACTGTGGCAAGAGCTGGCTAATCTCCTTTAGTACAGTGAGGCCACCATAACCACTATCAAAAACTGCTATAGGGCCGCTTTTAATCATACCTTAAAAATAATAAAGCTAAAGGGCATTTCTTTGAAAATTCCTGAATGCTTATTTGATAATCCCCAGTTTCTTTTTAGCCAATGGCATAATATCATCAGTAGGCGGGGCTATAATAACTGAATTCAATTCAAGAATATAAGTGTACCCATTTTCCTTGGCAATTTGCCGTACCAACTCCAGGGCCTTTTTTCTGATGGGTATTAATAAGCTTTCTTGTTTTTGTTGCAAGGCCGTTTCAGTCTGAGTGCTAAAGTCGCGGATCTTGCTATAAATTACTACGAGTTTTTTACGTGCATCCGTTTTTTGAGTAGCATTCATCTTTAATGAATCGGCTACAAAACTGCTATCCGCCTTACTCAATTCGTTTTGCAAACTGTCTACATAAAACTGCATATCTGCTTGAAATTGCTTCAATTCCTGCTCAGCAGCAGGAATGTCTGGCATCATTGTAACCAATTCGTCTGTATTGATATACCCGATTTTAGTTTGTGCACGAAGTCCAGTATTTAAAAATATTCCGATACTGATTAAAGTTAAAAATAGCATCTTTTTCATCTCTCAAATTTTAGTAGATAAAAGAAAACCACCCTGTGGACAGAATGGTTTTTCTTAAAAATATTGTAAAGGTATTAATTGATTTTACCAGGTGCAGCTGGTTTAGCAGCAGGAGCATCTTTAATACCCAATTTCTTTTTAACCAAGCCAATAATATCATCACCCGGAGGGCCAACGATAACAGAAGCGTAATCTAACACATACGTGTATCCGTTTTCTTTGGCTACAGCTTTGATTGCTTCCATCGCCTTGTTACGAATAGGTACAAATTTTTGTTGTGCATATTGATTGGCTTTATCCTGTGCTTCTTGGTTGTAATTTTGAACTCTTTGAAACATAGCAAGAATTTCACTTCTCTTGATTTCTTTCATGCTAGGGTTCAATTTTGCTGAATCTTCAACAAACTTCGCAGCTTTTTCTTCTGCTTCTTTATTCAAATCATCTCCTTGTTTTTGCAAAGAATTTTGATACTCGGTCAATTCACTGTCGGCCTTGGCAGCTTCAGGCATGAAGCCAATCAATTCCTGCGTATTGATGTAACCAATTTTGTTTTGTGCATTGGCGGTAACCATTCCCATTGCCATTACTACTACTACTAATAATTTTTTCATTGTTGTGTTTTGAATTTTAATATACTTTTTATTGGTTGATTTGCAAAGCAACATCGGCTTAAACAATTTCTTTTTTAAATTTATTTAACCCCTAGGTTTCGCAATACGTCTTCACTACGGTCTAATTTAGGGTCGGCAAAGATAACGGTAATTCCTTCACTTTTAT
>CAIOIZ010000072.1 GCA_903858475.1 uncultured Bacteroidota bacterium | reverse complement strand
GGAAGAAAGCAAAGAGGCAGTTTTATTTCGGATAATTTCGAAATAAACATCTTCATTGAGGTTTAGTTTCCTGCTTTTTTCTAATTGCAATAGTTCGCCTTCGCTCATTTTTTTAACAGCGTCTGAAAGAATATGCAATTGTTTAAAATCATTGTTTGAAGTGCTGAGTAGGAGACCCCGGGCCAATAAGTAATCGCCTAGCAGTACAGCAATTTTTTTATTCCATAAGGCATTGATAGAGAAAAAGGATCTTCTCTCATAGGAGTCATCTACTACATCGTCATGTACGAGGGTGGCTGTATGGAGCAATTCTACCAGGGCTGCAGCCCGATAGGTGCTTTCATTTACAGGGGCAAAAAGTTTGGCGCTTAAAAAAACAAACATGGGTCTGAGCTGCTTTCCTTTGCGTTTGACCACATATTTCAGTATGCGATCCAGTAGGGGGGTATCGCTTTTAACCGATTCAGCAAATTTCTTTTCAAAAATGCCCAATTCCTCTCCAATAATGTTTTTGACAAAATTCATGCTCTAAAAGGAAGCAATATAATGCAGCTAATATCCCTGTCAAAGGATTTAACCGAAAAGATTTGGGTGTCATTTTAAGAATTAATTTCATAAGTACTACAAAAAATCATATCTTTAATGCAGCGAAAGCCAACAAAACTAAGTCTTTGCACTGACTCAACTGGGTCAAAACCAAAAAGATATATTATTAAATTAATGCTAAAATATTTTGGATTTTGGCCCCTAATTAATAATTTTGCAAATAATCAACGAGTATATTTTAGAAACATCAATCATTAAGTTATGACAAGCAAAAAGTTTAAATTACTATTAGGGTTTATCGCCCTAATGACTACTAGTACTTTTGCCCAGGTGGGTGGAAGTGGTAGCGTTTATGATTCTGCCGTTATCCCAAGTAAAAGGATGCCTCAGCAGAATGAATTTTGGAACGGCGTAGGTACCTTCCCCGCCAAACCCCGCAACATGTGGGAAATTGGGGCTTCTTTGGGTTCCTTTGCTATCAGTGGCGATCTTCCTGCCAAAATTCCTGTAATGGGATTTGAAGCACATGTTCGTAAGGCTTTTGGGTATATTTTTTCTTTGCGTTTACAATATATGAATGCTACTGGAAAAGGTATGCATTGGTTGATTGCAGAGAATTTTGCAAAAAACCCAGCATGGACTACCAACTTGCCAGCTGCAGTAAGATATGGTGCTCCTGTAAGAACTCCAGCAGGACCAGTAGTTAGTACTAATGGTGCACGTGGTTTGGATGTTGTTTATTACAACTACAAAACTAAAGTTCAAGACCTTGGTGTTCAAGGTATCGTAACGCTGAACAATATTCGCTTTCATAAAAAGAAAACTGGATTCACTATCTATGGTGGTGGTGGTATCGGTGCTACTTTGTATCATACAAAAGTGAATGCTTATGATGAAGCAAAAGGCACTAACTACGCTACTTTATTCCGTAGTGTAGCTAGCAATACTGCTACAGCTGGAAAATATAGTAAGAGAAAAGATGTATTGGATGCTTTAAAAGCAGGTATGGATAAGACGTATGAAACTGAAGCTGACAATCATGGTTCACGTCGTCCAAAACTTGGTGACAATACAATGAAACCTTCTGGAACTGTTTTAGTTGGTTTAGCTTGGAAATTAGGCAAACGCATTAATTTGTCTTTAGAAGATCGTCAAACTTTTGTAAAAGACGATTTATTAGATGGTCAGCGCTGGCAAGAACAAGCTTGGGGTGATGCAGTAATGACTAGAGACTTTGATTCTTATAATTTTGTTTCTCTTGGTTTGAATTTCAACTTAGGTGCTAAATCTGTTGAACCATTATGGTGGTTGAATCCTTTGGATTATGCATACGATGAATTGAAAAATCATAGAAATGTGAAGTTCCCTAAAAACAATTGTGATGATGCTGACGGTGATGGTGTTTGTGATCATTTAGATCGTGAGCCAAATACACCTGCAAATTGTCCAGTTGATACACATGGTGTAACTAAAGATACAGATGGTGATGGTGTTCCTGATTGCAAAGACAAGCAATTAATTACTCCAACAGAATGTCAGCCAGTGAATGAAGATGGTATTGGTAAATGCCCAGAAAACTGTTGCAAAACTCCACCGCCACCTCCTCCTCCAGCATGCCCTTGCGATTATCCAAGTATTTCATTTAAAGCTGGAAGTGCTTTAAGTGCAGATGCAAAAGCGATGTTGGCAACCGTAGCTGCTAAATTAAAAGCTAATCCTGATTGCAATATCAACGTAAATGGATATCCTGCTACTGATAAGCGCAGCCAAGCTGAATGTCAAAAAAGAGTTGACGCTGTTAAAGCTTTTTTAGTTGACAAACAAGGTATCGGTGCTGAAAGAATTACTACTAACTGCGAAGTTGATGGTGGTGATAAGAATACAGTAGATATCAAATGTAATTAATACAACTTAGTTATATTTCCACTTTTTGCTCAATGATGGAAACCTCCCGATCTTCGGGAGGTTTTTTTGTTTAAGTCCTTTTTATTTTATGTTATTCATAACTTGATTTTTCCGAAATTTACCAGTAATAAAAAATGATATCATGAATAAGTCATTGCTACTTTCAATATTGATGATTAATAGCTTTTTTAGTGCCTCTGCACAACCCGGCAGATGGCAGCAAAGAGTTACATACAAAATGCAGATTGAAGTGGATGTAAACACCAATAGGTTTATAGGGAAACAAAAAATAGAATATAGTAACAATGCCCCTGATTTGCTGAATCGTGTGTTTTTTCATTTGTATTTTAACGCATTTCAACCCAATAGTGGGATGGATATTAGAAGCAGAGAGCTGGGTAAACAATATGTTGGAGGTCGGCCAGATTGGGATGGCAGAGTGAAAGATAGAATCAGTAAACTACAAGAAAATGAAATGGGCTACCAAAAAATTATTACCCTTAAAATGAATGGCATTCCTCAGCCATTTAAATATCATGAAACAATATTGGAAGTAAATTTAACCAAGCCAATTGCCCCCAAATCGAAAGTTGTTTTCGAGATGGAGTACGAAGCCCAAATTCCATTGCAAGTAAGAAGAAGCGGTCGCGACAATCCGTCTACTGGTGTGCGTTATTCAATGAGTCAGTGGTATCCTAAAATTTGCGAATATGATTATGAGGGATGGCATCCGACTCCTTATATAGCCAGAGAATTTTATGGTGTTTGGGGCGATTATGATGTGAGCATTAATATTGATAAAAATTACAAATTAGGAGGAACTGGGTTATTGGCAAACGCAAATGAAATTGGATGGGGCTACGATCAGGCAAATACCGATACTTTAATGCCTACCAATAAGGAAAAACGCAAATGGCATTTTGTTGGCAATAATATACATGATTTTGTTTGGGCTGCCGATCCTGATTATAAGCATTTAGTTAGAAAAATGCCCAATAAGGGCCCTGTTTTACATGTCATTTACAATAACCCAAGCAACAATAGCAGCAGTGATCAGGCATGGACATTAGTGGCAGATGCGGCTGTTAAAGTACTGCCTTTTATGGAAGCGCATTTTGGCAAATACCCCTATCCCCAATACTCATTTATACATGGAGGAGATGGTGGTATGGAATATCCTATGGCTACTTTATTAGCGGGTCCTGGACTAGGAACTGTTTTTCATGAGTGGTTGCACAGTTGGTATCAGATGATGCTGGGCACCAATGAAAGTTTATATGGTTGGATGGACGAAGGATTTACAGAATATGCAACCGATTTGGTAGAGGCTTATTATGCTAAATTAATGACAGAAACTGCTGGAAAGAAAAAGGACTCACTCGCCATTACTGCATTGCCAATTAATCACAGCGGCACCTACAAGGCCTATTTCGCACTCGTAAAAAGCGGCCTTGAAGAACCCCTTACAACTCATGCAGATCATTTCAATACGAATTATGCTTATACTAATGCGGCCTATGCCAAGGGCTGTGTCTTTATGGAGCAACTAGGATATGTTATTGGTGATTCCACACGCGATAAACTTTTATTGGAATACTATAATCATTGGCGATTTAAACATCCCAATAGCAATGATTTAATGGTACTGGCTGAAAAAATTAGTAACATGAAATTAGATTGGTATAAAGAGTATTTCTGCAATACCACCAAAACTATCAATTATGCTATTGATAGCTTATGGGAAACTAATGGAATTTCTAATATCAGACTAAAACGCATTGGACAAATGCCAATGCCTATTGACTTGCAATTGAGTTTTAAAGATAGCAGTACCGAAATACATTACATACCCCTGAATCTTTGTTTTGGCGAAAAACCAGCTGAAAACATTTCGCAAAAAAGATTTATTCATGACGAGTGGAATTGGGCGAATCCTTTTTATGTGGTTAGCTTTAATAGATCTCTGCGTGATCTAAAATCGGTAGAAATCGACCATAGTCAACGGATGGCTGATACAGATAGGAAAAATAATTTATTAGAAATAAATTGGTAAAATCAATACTTAGTAAATGAGCCTTTCAATTCAACGTGTAGGATTAGACGAAGTTGGAATATTATCGGCCATGGCCAAACAAACCTTCTATGATACTTTTACAGGCACCTGTACAGAAGAGGATATGCACAATTTTTTAAATAAGTATTTCAGTATTGAAGCCTTGCGTGAAGAAATTAAAATGGAGGATGATTTTTGCTATATAGCCCGGGTTAATGATATCCCTGCTGGCTACCTTCGATTTAAGGAAGATTATAGTGGATTGCCATTGATGAAAAAATGGAAAGCGCTTGAATTAAAACGCATCTACATTTTAAAGGAATTTCAGGGTAAGGGAGTTGCTCAAGCCCTGATTGATTTTTTTCATGACTATGCCAACAAACATCAATATGAGGTAGTTTGGTTGGGGGTATGGGAACACAATTATCGCGCTCAAAAATTTTATGCTAAGTACGGGTTTGAAAATTCTGGTCATACCCATGATTTCCCCATTGGAAATACACCTCAAACAGACATTTGGATGTGGAAATTTTTGAAATAATAGATGGGCTGTATTTTCTTTCTGATGCAGGTCTTTAAATACTTAATTAAGCCTTGCCTTCTATAACTAAAACAATTTCTCCTTTGACTCCTTTTTCGAAAAAATAGTCATGTACTTCTTGTAAGGTTCCTCTTTTGTTCTCTTCAAATTTCTTGCTTATTTCACGACTTACACAACATTGTCTTTCTGCTCCAAAGTATTGGATAGATTCTAGAAGCGTTTTAACCAGTCTCATAGGACTTTCATAAAATACCATGGTGCGATCTTCTTCCGCCAATTTTTTAAATATTGTTTGTCTCCCTTTCTTCAATGGAAGAAAACCTTCAAAACAAAAACGATTGATGGGTAGCCCACTATTTACCAAAGCGGGAACAAAGGCAGTGGCACCTGGCAAACATTCTACCATAATGCCCTCTTTTACACAGGCCCTCACTAATAGAAATGCAGGGTCACTAATACCAGGTGTTCCGGCATCTGTTAATAGAGCCATGGTTTTTCCAGCACTTAACTGATCTGTGAGATGACTATAAATTTTATGTTCATTGTGTTGGTGGTAGGGCGAAATGGGTTTTTGTATACCATAGTGTCGCAATAACACAGATGAAGTGCGGGTGTCTTCTGCCAAAATAAGGTCAACAGACTGTAGTATAGCAACCGCCCTATAACTGATATCACCTAAATTTCCAATGGGGGAGGGAACAATAAACAACATGCCACCATTACCACGATTGTGGTGAGTGGGTGTTGATAATTCTTGCTCAATTGAATCGCTCAAACTGAAGG
>CAIOIZ010000071.1 GCA_903858475.1 uncultured Bacteroidota bacterium | reverse complement strand
TGTGGGAGTTGACGGGGTCGAACCGCCGACCCTCTGCTTGTAAGGCAGATGCTCTAAACCAACTGAGCTAAACTCCCTTAAGAGGTCCGTTTGGAATTTTCGGAGGGCAAAGATAAGGGTAAAATTGTCCTAAAAAAACTTTTTGACAAATTAATTCAACTGCAAAGCAGGTAGTCTATAATTCTGACCATCATATACAAATAGTTCATCAATTTCGATGGTCCAATATTTATATAAAGGCGATTTAGAAAGATATTGTTCTACCGCTTTTTTGCTTTCGGCATTGAAAATCATCCAGCTTCGCTGACTTTCCATACTCACAGTATAATAGTCAAGAATATTTTTCTCAATCAAACTATTGATATATACTCTATGCGGAGGTACCAGGGTCATGAACTGATCGTCCATGTTGAAATGAACCGTTACCTGGTATTTATTGAGCCGATGAATATTTAAATTTTCCATTCTTTAATTGTATTAACCCAGTCTGGTTGGTAGGGAGCGGTAATTTTGATGTAATTATCGCTATAACCTTCCATTAGGTTGCTTTTTACATGTCCTTCAAATAATACTTTCCTGGTGTCCCCTATATGCTGCGCTGTAAAATATTGCATTTTCTGATAACTCAAGTTACGCAATTGTTTATTTCTTTCATTTCGTACAGCAGGTGGTATAATAGGTTTGATTTCCAATGCATGTGTTTGCTCCCTTTCTGAATAAGTGAATACATGCAAATAGCTAATATCCAATCCATGTAAAAAATCAAAGGTTTCCTTAAAATCGGATTCTGATTCAGCTGGAAAACCTACAATAACATCCACCCCAATACAGCAATGCGGCATTGCCTTTTTAATCTGTGCTACTTTATCTGCATATAGTTCTTTCTTATAACGTCGACGCATCAGTCCTAGTATTTTATTACTGCCGCTTTGTAGGGGAATATGGAAGTGGGGCATAAATTTCTTGCTCTTGGCTACAAAGGAGATGATTTCATTCGTTAACAAATTAGGCTCAATAGAAGAAATACGATAGCGTTCTATTCCGTCTATTTCATCCAGTAATTGTATTAATTCAAAAAAATCACCCGATTCTTTATTTCCATTGCCAAAATCACCCAGGTTAACGCCCGTTAATACTATTTCCTTCACACCCGATTGTGCCAGTGCTTTTACATTTGTCAATACATTTTCAATATTGTCACTTCTGCTTTTGCCTCTGGCCATAGGGATGGTGCAAAAGGAGCAAGTATAATCGCAGCCATCCTGTACTTTTAAAAAAGTGCGGGTACGATCATTCATCGAATAAGAAGCGGTAAAACTATTGACATCTTCTATATCACAACTGCAGATTTTAGTGCTATCTCCCTTGCTAATTTCTTTTAGATGTTGGGCGATATTAAATTTTTCAGCTGCACCCAATACTAGATCTACTCCGGGTATGCTGGCAATTTCGGCAGGTTTTAATTGTGCATAGCAACCGGTAATAACTACCAGGCTTTCTGGGGCTTTGCGTTGTATTCTTCGAACCAGTTGCCGGCATTCTTTATTGGCGTTTTCAGTAACACTGCAGGTATTGATCACATATACATCCGCGAGTTCATCAAATTCTTTTTTGATAAATCCCTCCGCTTCCAATAACCTACCTATAGAGGATGTTTCGGAAAAATTGAGTTTGCAACCCAGCGTATGTAATGCTACTGATTTCATGAATTCGCAAAGATAAGCCAGCCCAATCAAATCAACTTGGGTAGAAATCGATACTTAAACAAGCTCAATTATTTTTAGAGTATTTTTGTTGCCTTATATAATTATATGATCAAAAAATATCTTCCTTTCGTTGCTTTAATTGGTGCTGCATCCCTGCTCTGGTGGGTTAAAACCCATCAACGAGGAACCGATTTGCCCGAGCAAAAAAAGGAGCGAATTGAAATCAATATTCCCTCTATCAATGACCAACCTTCTGTAAGTCCAGCACCCAGCGACAATCAAAATCGGGGAGATGGGTTTAATCGCAGGGTTACTGCTATTATTTACAGTAAACATGCTCGATGTCGGATGGATTGCAGAAGTATAGACGAATCAGAAGTAAAGGAGATATTGGAAAAAGGTTCAATTAATTATGCCAAAGTAGAATCAGATGGCCGGGGTAAGACATACCCATTAGAGGGTATTACACATGACCAGCAGCATGTAAGGATTGTTTTTGCACCTAAGGAGGATGGATCTGTAGTGGTGGTAACCTGTATTGATTTGGATACCGATTGGACCTGTGATTGTAAATAGCCCTTTTTATTCCCCTAAAATAACATACATACCAGTTTTATTATTTTACATTTGCGTTCAATTCAACGATAATTTATACCTCAACTAAAGAGTGGTTATAGGATATGGCTATTAAATCATTGTTGGCAAAGCCTTTTGCCAACTACATACACAAGCAAATAAAAAAAGGGATGGTTACGGCAGTAGCCGACCAAGAAACTATCTTCCAACAGCTTGTTAAGGCTGCAGGGCAAACCGAATTTGGCAAAGACCATGGTTTTGCAGATATAAAATCCTATGAAGATTTTGTAAAGCAGGTGCCTGTTCGAGATTATGAAGCGCTGAAGCCTTATATTGAAAAAATAAAACAGGGCAAGCACAATGTTTTGTGGAAGGGGCAACCCATTTACTTTGCCAAAACGAGTGGAACTACTAGTGGTGTAAAGTACATACCAATTACAAAAGATTCTATCCCCAATCACATTAATACAGCAAGGAATGCATTGCTCTGTTACATGGCAGAAACTGGCAATACCAAATTCGCAGATGGGAAATTAATTTTCTTAAGTGGTTCACCCGAATTAGAAAGAGTGGGGGGCATACCAACAGGAAGATTGAGTGGCATTGTAAATCATCATGTGCCAAAATATTTACGCAGCAATCAGATGCCTTCTTATTCAACAAATTGTATTGAAGAATGGGAAGAAAAGCTGGATCGTATTGTGGACGAAACCATCCATCAAAATATGACCCTGATAAGTGGGATACCACCATGGATGCAAATGTATTTTGACCGGTTGACAGAAAGAAGCGGTAAAAAAATTGCCGACTTATTTCCCAATTTCAGTGTAATGGTTCAAGGGGGTGTAAATTTTGAACCTTATAAAGCCAAACTATACGAGAGCATTGGCAAGCAGATAGATTGTATTGAACTTTTTCCAGCAAGCGAAGGGTTTTTTGCCTTTCAAGATAGTCAGGAAGCACCTGGGTTACTACTAAATACGAATAGTGGCATTTTCTTTGAGTTCGTACCTGCAGGTGAAATATTCAATGAAAACCCTTCCCGCCTGTCTTTGAAAGATGTGAAAGTGGGAGAGAATTATGCTTTAATTATAAATAATAATGCAGGGTTATGGGGCTACAATATCGGGGATACAGTAAAATTTATATCAACCGATCCGTATCGATTAATTGTAACTGGCAGAACGAAGCATTTTATTTCTGCATTTGGAGAACATGTTATTGGCGAAGAAGTGGAAGCAGCTTTATTAAAAGCAAGTAATGAGGAAAATATTCACATCACAGAATTTACGGTGGCACCGATGATTGCAACCGATGCAGGTAAAAGCTATCACGAGTGGTTTATTGAATTTGAAAATATGCCAGCCGATGTAGCTGCTTTCTCCAAAAAAATAGATGATAACCTTCGTGCTAAAAATGTTTACTACGATGATTTAATTGCGGGCAATATTCTTTGTCCATTAAAAATAACCGTGGTAAGGAAAAATGGTTTCATCGACTACATGAAGTCCATGGGAAAACTGGGCGGGCAAAATAAAGTCGCCAGGTTGAGTAATGATCGGATCATTGCTCAAAATCTGCAGCCATTCCTCTAGTCATACTTCCCAAAAAAAATATGCTATTTGTTTATCAAATAATATACTTTTGTGCCTTATTAGAAAAAAGGCAGTGAACAGAATAGAAAAACATATGCATTCCGGGTATACCATCCTGCCAAAAGGGCTGGTGATACTAACCGATATATCCTCCCGACGACGACCTGGTTGCTGATAGGCCGAACAATGACCTTGTCCCTATCAGTGGAAAAATCCCCAACGTTTTACTGTTCATTTTTTAACTCATTTCAATTTTACAGATTGGAACATCACAACATCATTATTCGTCCTGCTACTATCGCAGATATACATTTTTCAAAGACCATTACCGATGAAATGGCTTCTTCTGCCAAGGCAAGAGGAACGGGTATTGCTCAACGGAGTCCAGATTATGTAGAAAAGAAAATGCTGGAAGGTAAGGCGGTGATTGCCGTAACCAAAGAAGGCGTTTGGGTTGGGTTCTGTTATATTGAAGCTTGGGAGCATGAACAATTTGTGGCCAATAGCGGCCTTATTGTTTCTCCTGATTTCAGGAAAAGTGGTGTAGCCAAAGCAATTAAAAAAAGAATTTTTGAACTCAGCATAGAAAAATATCCCAACGCCAAAATTTTTGGGTTAACAACTGGATTGGCAGTGATGAAAATAAATTCTGATTTGGGCTATGAGCCAGTTACCTATTCTGAGCTAACCAATGATGAAGAATTTTGGGCAGGTTGTAAGAGCTGTGTGAATTTTGATATTCTAGTTAGTAAGCAACGCAAAAACTGTATGTGTACGGCTATGTTGTATGATCCTGCTGATCATTTTGAGCCAGCGGAAACGGCAGAAGATTTCAAGAAGCATTCCAAATTATATGAACGATTTAGTAGGGTTAAGCAAAGCCGCTTATTGAAATTCCTTTCAAAAAAGGAATCAGGCGGTGCAGTACCCATCAAATCAGTACTCCATTATTTGTTTAATTTTTAATTTTTAGTGATGGCAGAAAAAATTGTATTGGGATTCAGCGGCGGATTGGATACCTCTTATTGTGTAAAATACCTGCGAGATGAAAAAGGGTATGAAGTACATTCAGTTATTGTAAATACGGGTGGGTTTACCCAAGAAGAATTAAAGCAAATTGAAGCGCATGCTTATTATTTAGGCGTGCAGTCACATACTACCATTGATGCAGTTGATAGCTACTATCATTCCATTATTAAGTACTTGATTTTTGGGAATGTACTTAAAAACAATACTTATCCATTAAGTGTAAGCGCCGAAAGATTGAGCCAGGCTTTGAGTATTGCGGAGCATGTTAAAAAAATGGGTGCGAAGGCAGTAGCGCATGGCAGCACAGGTGCCGGCAACGACCAAGTACGCTTTGATATGATTTTCAATATCATGATTCCGGGTGTTGAAATTATAACGCCCATTAGAGATTTGGAATTAAGCCGAGAAGCAGAGATTGAATATTTGAAGGGGAAAGGCGTGCAAATGAATTTTGAAAAAAACTTGTATTCTATCAATAAGGGATTATGGGGAACAAGTGTGGGGGGCAAAGAAACGCTGCATAGCAATGGTATGTTGCCTGACTCGGCATGGCCCACCCAAGTAACGGAGTCGGGTAGTCGAAAATTGAATATTGAATTTGAAAAAGGCGAATTAAAGTCAGTAGATGGCTTGTTGTTTGACCATCCTGCTAAGGCCATTCAGTATATACAATCAATCGCAGGTCCTTTTGGTATTGGAAGAGATATACATGTTGGAGATACCATCATTGGCATCAAAGGGAGGGTTGGTTTTGAAGCAGCCGCTCCGATGGTGATTTTAAAAGCCCATCATGCACTGGAAAAACATGTATTGACCAAATGGCAATTGAACTGGAAAGACCAGTTGGCATTGTTTTATGGCAATTGGTTGCACGAAGGACAAATATTAGATCCTGTTATGCGAGATATTGAAGCTTATTTCACTAGTAGTCAGGAGCAGGTGTCGGGTAAGGTATTTATAGAATTAAGGCCATATCATTTTCAAGTACTCGGAATAGAATCAGCATTTGATTTAATGAGTAGTAAATTTGGTAAATATGGCGAGATGAATAATGGTTGGACTGGAACGGATGTACGTGGGTTCTCTAAAATATTTGGCAATCAAACCATGATTTATCATTCCGTTAAAAAGGATACTGATGGAAAAAAAATTTAAAATAGGCATTATCGGAGGCGCTGGTTATACTGGCGGAGAATTAATCCGTTTGTTATTGAATCATCCAGCAGTTGAAATTTCGTTTGTCCATAGCCGTAGTAATGCAGGCAAGCCGCTGCATGAAGTACACAAAGACTTATTGGGGGATACGGATATGTTGTTTTCCAATTCATGGAACAACGACATCGCAGTTTGTTTTTTATGCTTAGGCCACGGGGAATCAAGAAAATGGTTGTCTGAAAACAACCTGGCAACTGAGGTGAAAATTATTGACCTAACCCATGATTTTAGATTAAAAACCAACGCAACTATTGCTGACCGCAATTTTGTATATGGATTACCTGAATTAAACAAAGCCGACATACAAGTTGCTCAAAATATAGCCAATCCTGGTTGTTTTGCTACGGCCATCAGTTTGGGATTATTGCCCTTGGCTGCCGCAGGCATGTTGGGTGATGTATATACTACTGGCATCACTGGTTCAACTGGAGCAGGTCAAGGTTTAAGCGCTAGCTCGCATTTTAGTTGGAGAGCCAATAATATACAGGCCTATAAAACATTGCAACATCAACATGTAGCAGAAATTCATCAGAGTCTTGAGCAATTGGAAGGGAAGGAGGGTGTAGATCTTCACTTTGTACCTTGGAGAGGTGATTTTACTAGAGGGATATTTGTTAGTTCAACCGTAGATTGTGGCCTTCCACTCGAAGAAGTAAAAAGTCTTTATACCAATTATTTTAAAGGCATGGCATTTAGCTATGTAAGTGAAAATATGATTGATCTGAAACAAGTGGTGAATACTAATAAATGCCTTATTCATTTAGAAAAGCAGGGGAATAAATTAGTGATTCATTCTGTGATTGACAATTTGTTGAAGGGAGCGTGTGGCCAAGCGATTCAAAACATGAATCTACTATTAGGATTAGATGAAAAGGCAGGGCTTCATTTAAAAGCATCTTATTTTTAATTATACCATCGGAGTGCTAATTTTGGCTTCCGTTTTTTTGTAATACATGAAACTATTTGACGTATATCCACTGAATGATATTACCATTGACCACGGCCAAGGGTCCTATGTATGGGATGATCAAGGGCAACAATATTTGGATCTATATGGAGGTCATGCTGTTATATCAATTGGGCATACTCACCCGCATTATGTGAAAAGAGTAGAAACGCAATTGCATAAACTTGGGTTTTATTCTAATTCTATTAAAATTCCATTGCAAGTTGAATTGGCTGAATTATTGGGAAAGGTTTCGGGTAAAGAAGACTATCAATTGTTTCTTTGTAATTCGGGCGCAGAAGCCAATGAAAATGCATTGAAGCTGGCTTCTTTTTACAATAATCGAAAAAAAATTGTGGCTTTTAAAAAAGCCTTCCATGGTCGCACTTCATTGGCGGTGGCAGTGACAGATAATAAAAACTATCAGGCACCTGTAAACGAAAATAACCAAGTGGTATTTTTGCCTTTTAATGATGAACAGGCTTTGCAAGATTATTTTGATCAGTGTGGACAGGAAATTTCCTCTGTCATCGTAGAAGGTATCCAAGGAGTTGGGGGTATACATGTTGCCTCCGATGGATTTTTACAATGCATTCGTCGTTTATGCACTAAGTATGATGCCATCTTTATTGCAGATTCAGTTCAATGTGGGTATGGCAGAAGTGGAAAGTTTTATTCGCATGACCATGCTGGGGTAGCTGCAGATATCTATTCGATGGCCAAGGGTATGGGCAATGGATTTCCAATTGCAGGAATTTCTATCGCGCCAAAATTGCATCCCAAATTTTTCATGCTCGGTACTACATTCGGCGGAAATCACTTGGCTTGTGCAGCAGGATTGGCAGTATTGGAAATAATACAAAAAGATCAACTGATGCAGCAGGCTGCTGAACTGGGAAATTATTTAATCAATGCATTGAAGGAACTTCCCAATATTGTTGAGATAAGGGGAAGAGGATTGATGATTGGCATTGAGTTGCCCGAATCATTGAGCGAGGTAAAGAAAAATTTACTTTTCAAACATAAAATATTTACTGGAGAGGCCAAGCCTAATGTAATTCGGCTTTTACCCGCTTTAAATATTACAAAAGTGGAGGCGGATATATTTTTAACAGCTTTAAAATCGGAACTGGTAGGATGAGAAATTTTATTTCAGTAAAAGATGTGAGCAATATCAATGACTTGGTGAGTAAAGCCCTGGCATATAAGTCGGCTCCTTTTACTGATCGACAATTGGGTGCAGATAAAAAAATTGGATTATTATTTCTGAATCCTTCCTTGCGTACCAGGTTGAGTACACAGGTAGCAGCGGCGAATCTGGGATTGGAAGCCATTGTTTTCAATGTAGACAAAGAAGGTTGGGCATTGGAATTTGAAGAAGGTGCCATCATGAGTGGTACAACCGTAGAACATGTAAAAGATGCAGCACCTATTTTAGGTCAGTATTTTGACATGCTTTGTATTCGGGCTTTTCCTGCATTAAAAAATAAAGCAGAAGACTATAGTGAGCAAGTGATGAATGCTTTTGTACAATTTGCCGGAGTTCCCATTGTTAGTTTAGAAAGTTCTACCCTTCATCCTTTACAGTCTTTAACAGATATCATTACCATCAAAGAAAACTTTACTGCTCCTCGAAAGCCCAAGATTGTACTAAGTTGGGCACCACATATAAAACCCCTGCCACAGTGTGTAGCCAATTCGTTTGCTGAATGGGTCAATGCCTGGGGTGAAGCTGATTTTATTATTGCGCATCCCGAAGAGTATGAGTTGGATGCTACCTTTACCAAGGGAGCTACCCTAACGCATGATCAAGATGCAGCACTCAAGGATGCAGATATCGTGTATGTAAAAAACTGGAGTACTTATACTGATTATGGTAAGATATATAGCAATGATCCGGAGTGGATGTTGACAGAAGAGAAATTGCTGCAAACCAATAATGCCAAAGTGATGCATTGTTTGCCCGTGAGACGCAATGTAGAGTTGAGTGATGAGATATTGGATAGCGCCAATAGCTTAGTTACTCAGCAAGCGGCCAATCGCGTTTGGGCAGCACAGGCAGTACTTAGTGAAATATTGAAAGCAAATACAAAAAGAAAATAATTTCGTTTATGCTTAGCCGATATAAAAGGCAGAAGCAGGTAGCATATTATGAATAGTCATACCCAAAATACAAGTTTCGAAACTGGCCCACGGGTCAGTAATAAACCTATTTTGTATGTAGTCAAAATTGGAGGCAATGTAATTGATGAGGAATCGGCAATGAACCAATTACTAAATGATTTTGCTACCATCAAAGGGGCTGCTATATTGGTACATGGTGGTGGAAAGATTGCTACCCGCTTGGGTGAGCAAATGGGAATTGTTTCACAATACGTGGAGGGAAGAAGAATTACAGATGCAGCTACCATCGATTTGGTAACAATGGTATATGCAGGCTTGGTCAATAAAAAAATAGTAGCCGCTTTACAGGCCTTGGGCTCAAATGCTATTGGGTTAACTGGTGCCGATGCCAATCTGATTCCTGCTACTAAGCGACCAGTGAAGCAGATAGATTATGGATTCGTAGGGGATCTTACTAAGGAAACAATTAACATACAACAAGTGAATCGTTTTTTGGAAGATGGCTTGGTGCCTGTATTTTCTCCCATTTGTCATGATGGAAAGGGGCAATTGCTCAATACCAATGCCGATACCATTGCATCCTGTCTGGCAACGGCACTTTCAACATACTATCAAGTTAGGTTGCTGTATTGTTTTGAAAAGCATGGGGTGCTTGCAAATATTACTGATGAAGCATCTGTAATACCCTTGATTGACAAAGAAATTTATGCCAACTTGAAATCAGCAAATAAATTATTTGATGGTATCTTACCTAAAATAGATAATGCTTTTGCAGCCATTGATGCGGGTGTACAAGAAGTTATCATCGGTCATGCAGCAGATTTATTGGATAATATAACCAAGATGGTAAAGGGTACCATGATTAAATAAATATGTCTGAAATAAATTTACATACGGAAGCAATTGAATTATTAAAGCAATTAATTGCCATGCCCTCTTTTTCCAAAGAAGAAGAAGGTACAGCAGCTATCCTATTTGAGTTTTTAAAAAAACAAGGTATTTCATGTGCCCAAACGGGCAATAATATTTATGCGAAGAATCTTCATTATGATTCCACTAAGCCTAGCATTTTATTGAATTCACATCACGATACAGTGAAACCCAATAAAGGGTATCGCTTGAACCCCTTTGAACCCATTGAAAAAGAAGGGAAATTATTTGGTTTGGGAAGTAATGATGCAGGGGGATGCTTGGTAAGTTTATTGGCGGCGTTTATTCATTTTTATAAAAAAGAAAATTTAGCATATAACCTTGTTTTAGCTGCCAGTGCAGAGGAGGAAATTAGCGGATTCAACGGCATCGAAAAAGTATTGCCCGAACTAGGGCCTATTGCATTTGGAATCGTTGGCGAACCAACACGAATGGAAATGGCGGTGGCCGAAAGAGGCTTGATGGTGATTGATTGTATCGCACCAGGCAAGGCGGGGCATGCTGCCAGAAAAGAAGGTGAAAATGCCTTGTACAATGCAATCGATGATATTAATTGGATAAGGAATTATTCCTTTGAGAGAGTGAGCGAATTGCTGGGGGCTTCTAGTTTAACCGTTACCGTTATTGAAACAGCTAATAAGCAGCACAATGTAGTGCCCGCTCAGTGTCAGTTTGTATTAGATGCGCGTGTAAATGAGTTGTACGGTTTTGAAGAAGTAATAGCCATACTTAAACAACATTTAAAAAGTAATATTATTCCTCGAAGTATGCGTATGCGTTCAACAGCTATTGCATTGGATCATCCGCTCGTAAAAGCGGGTACGCATTTGGGTAAGGGACATTATGGGTCGCCCACTACTTCCGATAAAGCCCTCATGCCTTTCCCTACTTTGAAAATGGGGCCAGGCGATAGTGCCAGAAGCCATACGGCCGACGAATATATTTTTGTGAATGAAATTAAAGAAGGAATCAATACTTATATCGAACTACTAGAGCAAATCCTTTAAATTTAAAGCCTTACTAAATGAAACTGTGGCAAAAAGATAAAATAGCATTGCAAGAAGTAGAGCAATTTACCGTGGGTAATGACAGTAATTTAGATTTGCTGTTGGCCCCCTTCGATGTATTGGGCTCATTGGCGCATGTTAAAATGCTGGCAACTGTAGGATTGTTAACAAAGGAAGAGTTGTTACTATTGGAACAGGCTTTAAAAAACATTTATCAAGAAATTGAACAAGGCGGGTTTAAATTATCGGAAGGAATGGAGGATATTCATTCCCAGGTGGAATGGATGTTGACTCAACGATTGGGAGATGTTGGAAAAAAAATTCACAGCGCTCGTAGCAGGAATGACCAGGTGTTGGTAGACTTGAAATTATATATGCGGAGTGAGATTGAAAAGTTGGTCTTAAATACAAAAGCGCTATTTGATTTATTACAATCGCAAAGTGAATTATACAAAGACGATTTATTGCCGGGCTATACCCATTTGCAATTGGCCATGCCCTCTTCCTTTGGATTGTGGTTGGGCGCTTATGCCGAAAGTTTAGTGGATGACCTCGTCAGTTTACAAAGTGCTTGGGAAATAGTCAACAAAAACCCTTTGGGCTCAGCTGCAGGGTATGGTTCTTCTTTTCCTATTAATCGAACACTTACGACTAGTTTATTAGGATTTGAGGCCCTGCATCACAATGTAGTGTATGCGCAGATGAGTCGTGGCAAAACAGAAAGAGTAGTGGCTTCGGCCATGGCAAATATAGCTGCCAGTTTATCCAAACTAAGTATGGATGCTTGCTTGTTTATGAATCAAAATTTCGGGTTCATTTCATTCCCAGACGAATTAACTACTGGCAGTAGCATCATGCCACATAAAAAGAATCCAGATGTATTTGAATTGATCCGCTCTCATTGTAATCGTATACAGGCATTGCCCAATGAAATTAGAATGATGACCACCAATCTTCCTAGTGGCTATCACCGCGATTTACAGTTGCTGAAGGAACATCTTTTTCCAGCCTTTAGTAATCTGAATGCTTGTATCGAAATGACTGGATTAATGTTGAGTAATGTAAAAATTAAAAAAGATTTATTGAAAGATCCTCAATTTCAATATTTGTTTAGCGTGGAAGAAGTGAATCGACTGGTCTTGTCTGGAATGCCTTTTAGAGATGCTTACAAAAAAATTGGGAAGGATATTGAAAGCAATCAGTTTACGTATACAGCAAGTCTTAAACATACCCACGAAGGATCAATGGGCAATCTCCATACTAAAGAAATTGCCAGCATGATGAACCAGGTGCTGGCCCGTTTTGATTTTGCGCAAGTGCATAGCGCTATACAAGCATTATTGGCTTAATGGGAGGAGGGCAAGGATTTCCTTGGCTGCCTTGAGGCATTTGGCTTTATGCCATTCTATCTACCAGTATATAAAATTATTACCTATTTTTACTGACAATAAAATTGAAAAGTGAATAAGAAACGCATTGCTGTATTTGGCTCTACTGGCTCCATTGGAACGCAGGCCTTGGATGTTATTCGTGCCAATCCTGCTTTATTTGAAGCCGAGATACTTACTGCACAAAGCAATGATGATTTGCTGATTCAACAGGCACTTGAATTTTCGCCCAATGCGGTAGTGATAGGCGATGAGAAGAAATATGAGAAAGTAAAAGCAGCACTTGCAGCCACAGATACAAAGGTATTTGCTGGCGAAGCTGCATTAGAAGAAGTAGCTGATTTCGATAGTTATGATATGATGCTGGCTGGCATTGTTGGCTTTGCCGGCTTAAAGCCAACCTTGAGGGCAGTAGAAAAAGGAAAAGCTGTGGGGCTGGCTAATAAAGAAACCTTGGTGGTTGCCGGCGATATTGTAATGCGAAAAGCGGTAGAAAATAAAGCCCCCATTATACCGGTTGACAGTGAGCATTCCGCTATTTTTCAATGCTTGGTGGGTGAAAATAGAAACCCGATTGATAAGATTATTCTAACAGCAAGTGGTGGCCCCTTTCTAGGAAAGAAACCTAATTTTCTGGTGAATGTAAAAAGAGACCATGCCCTCCAACATCCGAATTGGGCAATGGGCGCAAAGATTACCATTGATTCCGCCACCTTGATGAATAAGGGGTTGGAAATGATTGAAGCAAAATGGCTCTTTAATTTAGAGCCCGATCAAATTCAAGTGGTGGTGCATCCGCAAAGTATTATTCATAGCATGGTGCAATTTGCCGATGGCAGTATCAAAGCACAGATGGGATTGCCTGATATGAAATTGCCCATTCAATATGCCATGGCATTTCCTCAAAGAATTGAAAATAACTTTCCTCGTTTAGATTTTAAAAAATATCCCGTATTGGGATTTGAAGAACCAGATGTTAAAACTTTCAGAAATTTAGCGCTCGCAACAGAGGCCTTATACAAAGCAGGCAATGTTCCCTGCGTATTGAATGCAGCCAATGAAATAGCCGTTTGGGCATTTTTACGCAATAGAATTGGCTTTTTAGATATGACTGCTATCGTAGAAAAGACTATGCAGCAGGTTACGTATATTAAAAATCCTACATTGGAAGAATATTTTGAAAGCGACGGCGAAGCCCGTAATTTTGCCGCTTCTTTGATAAACCTATAGCACGAATCAATTTTCAATTTTAATTTACAAAATGGTCTTATTAGCTTTTACCTGGAATGAGATAGGGCTGGCAGTAGCACAGCTGGTATTGTCTTTATCTATCTTAGTTGTTCTGCATGAGTTTGGACATTATATCACTGCCAAATGGTTCAAATGCAGGGTCGAAAAATTTTATTTATTTTTTGATCCATGGTTTTCTTTAGTGAAGAAAAAAGTGGGCGATACTGAATATGGTATTGGTTGGTTGCCATTAGGAGGATATGTGAAAATATCGGGGATGATAGATGAAAGTCTGGATAAAGAAACCCTGAAATTACCCCCCAAGCCCTATGAGTTTAGAAGTAAACCAGCTTGGCAACGTTTGATTATTATGTTGGGTGGTGTAACCGTTAATGTTTTACTAGCCTTTGTAATTTGGGCATTTATTTTAATGATATGGGGCGATAAAAAAGTGCCTTCTAATTCATTGAAATATGGTGTGCATATTCAGGATAGTACTTTGTATAAAATGGGATTGCGAAATGGAGATGCTATTGTTGCGGTGGATGGGGATACGGTAGATGATTTACAAACCATTCGTAAGAAAATATTTTTGGGAAAAAATATTTTACTAAAGCGCGATGGAAAAGATACCACCATACAATTGGATGTAGATTTAATTGGAAAGATTGTAGAAAATAGAAAAGATGCAGATGGCTTCATTGGAGTAAGGGTGCCTTCGATGGTATACCAATTGGAAGATACTTCAGCTGCTTATAAATCAGGTTTGAGAAAATTTGATATGATTAAAAAAGTAGACAGTATGGACGTTTCCTTTTTTGATCAATTGAAAAATACGTTGATAACAAAAAAGAATACAAGGGTCAATCTTACTGTCATCAGAAGCGGTGAGGAGAAGGTATTGGATATGGCAGTTGATAGTATGGGACGTATGGGCTTTTTTGCAGTGCAGGGAGATGATTATGCCACATTGGATAGCTTGGGTTGGGCAAAATTAACGGTGACCAAATATGGATTTTTGGCAGCTTTTCCTGCTGGTGTAAATAAAGCCTGGGGTGATTTGGTTTTTTATGTGCAGCAATTCAAAAAAATGTTAAGTCCTAGCACTGGTGCTTACAAAGGCATGGGAGGTTTTAAAGGTATGGCCAAGGCCTTCATTGCTCCATCATGGGATTGGGAACATTTTTGGCATATCACAGCATTGCTTTCCATCATATTAGCCTTTATGAATTTACTACCCATTCCTGCATTGGATGGTGGGCATGCCTTATTCACTTTAATTGAAATGATTACCGGCAGAAAACCCAATGAGAAATTTTTGGAATACGCACAAGTGGTAGGTATGGTGTTGTTATTGGGATTGATGTTGTATGCCAACGGTAACGATTGGTTTGGATGGGGAAGAGGGAAGTAGTTGGAGGTTGGAGGTTGGAAGTGGGAGGTTGGAAGTTTTTAGTCTCAACAATATTCAACCCTTTATCATCTTTGAGTAAAGGGGTTTAATTGAAAATTGAAGTTTAATATTTCATAATATCCGGGGCCGACCGGTTTTGACAGCATAGTTCTTTGTAAGTGTAAGCATGTACTGCGTTGTGTACTCTGCAGTTTAATCTTGAATACTCAAAACTCAAATGGCAATACTCAGTATGCCATGGCTGCTTAATCATTGATTAGGTAACCATTTGGGCCGCCGTACAGGTCTGCCTGTTACCATGTGCCGCCGCCGACTCAAAAAGAAAACGGGCTGCTGCTGTTGAATGATGTGACAACAGTATAAGACTATTCATCTAAGGAATTAGTTGGTTTGTGGTGCTCCTGCCAATTCCCTACAATTAATGCATCAATAAACATGTAGAAAGCTTATGACGGATATGTTTGGACCAGGGTTCGATTCCCTGCGGCTCCACTTACTCTTTATAAAATAAAAGGCTATACAAATAAAAATGTATAGCCTTTTACTATTTACACAAAGTAGATTGTTTATTCACCTTTGGGGATGGATCCATCAAAAAGCCTCCATTTCCAAACGCCCTTTTTCTTTACCATGATTCCTGTAAATCGATAGGGGCCTTTTCTGCTTTGGCCAGTATCCCATTTTACAATCATGTAGCCATCTATAAATACCCAGGCTGTTTTTTTGTACCCATCAATATCAATTCTGTTCATCTCCCAAGAAAATCCTGCATGCTTCAACAAAGCAGTCAGCCATTGCCTTATTTCAACCTTCCCTTTAAAGATTTCTCCACTGTCGGAGCCCACTAACATAATATTATCCGAGTTGTCATACAATGCCATAAATTTTTCGAGGTCCCCGTTTTTTGCATGGGTATTCCAATCGTTTAATGCCTGCGTGATTTCAGTTTTTAACCGTTCCGATTTATTTTGTGCCTGCACATTTAAAAAAGTGAATGTACAGAGCATTCCTATCAAGAATAGGATGGATTTTTTGTGTTTGAATAGTGAAGTGTTCATGTTTGTTGATTTTAATGAATAAGGGTTTTACTGCCCAGTAATATACAGTTAAATAGTTCGTAATACAATGACCTATTCGGGTGTATTTTGAAAAGCCAACTTGTTCTGTTTATTTTATAAATCGACTTCTATTTCTTTACTTATTCCCTATATTAGCCTTCTATATCAACTAAAAGCTGCTTCATGAATTCATTACAAACCCTGGATTATTTTGTTTTTCTAATTTATTTCTTGCTGGTTGCTGGCTATGGTTTTTGGATTTATCGCAAAAAAAAATCAGCACAAAGTTCGGCCACTGATTTTTTTCTAGCAGAAGGCCAATTGACCTGGTGGGCTATTGGAGCTTCTTTGATAGCATCTAATATTTCTGCAGAACAATTTATTGGCATGAGTGGCAATGGATTTAAATTGGGTATTGCCATTTCAGCTTATGAATGGATTGCCGCCATTGCTTTAATCATTGTAGCGGTGTTCTTTATGCCCATCTATTTGAAGAACAGGATTTTTACAATGCCCCAGTTTTTAAAAACCAGGTACAATGAAACAGTCGCCATGATCATGGCCATATTTTGGTTGTTTCTATACATTTTTGTCAATCTTACTTCAATATTATACCTGGGTACAATCGCAATTGATAACTTGAGCGGTGGTGGGCACTTTCATCTCATCATGATTGCCTTGGCCATATTTGCTTTAGTCATTACACTAGGGGGGATGAAAGTGATTGGTTATACCGATGTAATACAAGTATTGGTATTAATTGCAGGTGGTTTAATTACCTCTTATATTGCGCTTACTGTGGTGAGCGAAAAATTTGGATATGGCAAGGATTTTATTGCAGGCTTTAATCAATTAATGAAATCAGCACCTGATCATTTTCACATGATTTTTGATAAGCCTGGTCCCAATACTTCTCCAGCTCAAGTCAATCACTATATTAGTTTACCTGGTTTGGCTATGTTGGCGGGGGGTATGTGGATTGCCAATCTCAATTATTGGGGATGCAATCAATATATTACACAACGAGCATTGGGGGCGGATTTAAAAACAGCCCGTACAGGTATTTTGTTTTCTGCTTTTCTTAAATTATTAATGCCTTTATTAGTGGTATTGCCTGGCATTGCTGCTTATGTATTACACCAAAACGGTGAATTGCAACAACAAATGCTTACCAACGGAGTTTTTAGAGAAGACAATGCCTATGCAGCTGTTGTAGGATTTTTGCCTACCGGATTAAGAGGCTTATCCATGGCAGCTTTAACTGCGGCCATCGTAGCATCATTGGCGGGGAAGTCCAATAGCATATCTACCATATACACCCTTGATATTTTTAAAAAATACTTGAAAAAAGAGGCAACAGAAAATACCATGGTTAAAATGGGACGATGGGCAGTAGTAATTTCTTTAATCATTGCGATTTTAATCAACTGGCAAGATAGCCTGGGTATTGGAACTAAGGGTGGATTTGAATTTATTCAAAAATATACAGGCTATATTTCTCCTGCGATATTCCCTGTATTCTTGTTAGGTTTTTTCTGGAAAAAGACAACCTCCAAAGCCGCCATTTCAGGTATTATCGGCGGGGTATTACTGGCCATATTATTTGATAAATACCTGCCTGGAATAGCGGGTCATGATACATTCCTGTATACGGCTTTTTTAAATGCAGATGGATATTATGAAATTCCTTTCTTGGTTCAAATGGGGTGGGTATTTTTCTTTACCATGTTTATTATTATCGGCGTTAGTTGGCTGGATGTACCAGGTAGATCTAAAGCAAATGCAATGGAAGTTGATGCCTCAATGTTTAAAATTTCGTTGCAGCATTGGGCTTTGATCATCACCATATTATTATTGGTAACGATGCTATATATCCGATTTTGGTAATGCAATTCGTTGGCAATTATACAGGCAATTGGCAGGATGATTAATTAGCATTGGTTATTTAGTAGAAATGCTGCTTTCTGATTTATATCATTTGAATATATGCTTCTGCTCATTTTTAATTGCTGTATGAGAAATGATATTTGTTAAGCAAAGGTCAGCCATTCACTAAATAAGGAGAGATGCTACGCAAGACGGCCCCACATCACTATTTTTTCAAAGTCGATCTCAACTGGTTGAGCGGCAGAGAAGGAATCGTCACTGCAAAGGATGTGAAAGACAAAATTTATGTAGCTACTCCTGCCGTATTCTCTGGTGGAATTCCTGATAAATGGGGACCAGAACATTTATTGCTCGGTGCTTTGTGCAGTTCATTTATGACTACTTTTTTATCGATTGCAGAAAAACAAGGAGTAGCGTTGGTTCATTTTGAATTAAGTGCTATTGGCCATATTCAGCCTGAGAGGAATCACCTCGTTTTTGCTACTATTGATGTGTACCCGATAATTGAAATTGCAGCAGCAGCTGACCGAACAAAATTGGCCGATATATTAATCAAAACACATCAACATTGCATTGTTACAAATTCTATTAAATCACAGGTTACTTATCATGAAGAAGTATTGGTAAATAATCCATTATTGTCACATCATTAATAACATCTAAAATTAATCACATGCCTACTGTTAGTACAAAAAACCTCGGAATAGAACATACAGAGTGGGTGGAAAAACTCCGCAGCTTAAAAGATTCATTATTGAATTATAAAAACCAGCTAACAGAAATAGCCGGTAAGCAACCTTCCAAAGAATTGGCACAGTCCATTGAGCATTTTCAAAATCAGTTCATTGTGCAAGATGAAAAAATTAGTGAGTTGAAGCATGATATAAAACGTCATCTTAAAACCAATGCAGCCGAAATGGAATTGACTGCTCAAGATATCAGTATTGAGGAATTAAATCTTTATTCTCAATTTAAAGGCAAAGTGTTGGGAGAGGAAAAGATTTTTGGGGAGCTTCAAGCTGAATTTGAAGCGTTTGTAGCGAAGATTTGAATTAGGGAATCGCAAACCAGCTAGGAAAGGGTAATGTTTGCGCCGTTGCAACTATCGGCTTCGAAAGGAATGCCTAGGTTTGTATATAAATAATCCCATGGTTAAATCTGAAATAATATTTTTATCCGGTCCCCAAAGCCGTTGGAAGGAATTTACTTTTACTTGTAAAGTTTTCATTGAATTTATTAAAGGGTTCAGGGCCTTGCATTTTGCAGGGCCCTGTGTTACCATATTTGGATCAGCCCGATTTAAGGAAGGGCATCCTTATTATGAGAAGACCAGAGAAATTGCAGGTCGAATAGCACAGTTGGGTTTTACCATTATGACAGGGGGAGGCCCTGGTATTATGGAAGCTGCCAATCGAGGAGCCAAAGAGGTGGGTGGAAAAAGTGTGGGCTGCAATATTGTGTTGCCCATGGAGCAAAAACCCAATATCTGGCTAGATAAATGGGTAAGTATCCGCTACTTTTTTGTACGTAAAACACTTTTGATTAAGTACTCATATGCATTTATAGTGATGCCTGGAGGTTTTGGTACACTCGATGAATATTTTGAAGCCCTCACTTTAATACAAACAAAAAAAATCAACCTTTTTCCCGTTATTATTTTCGATAAAGAATTTCACAAAGATTTGATAGCTCATATTGAAAATATGAAAGCCGGAGGTACTATTTTACCAGCCGACAGGGACTTGTTTTTAGTGACAGATGATATTGAAGAATTAATCATGGCATTGAAAAATAACAGTATTGCTCGATTTAATTTGACGTCAAAGCCTGCTATGCATCAGCCTTTCAAATGGTTGTTTGAAAAAAAATAATATTTTCTTAATGAATCCATATTTGAAGTCCTCCCATTGAACTGATAACAGTCATATGACAATTTGATACTAATCATTCCATACTCTCCTTATTTACTACATCTTTGACCATCAGTACCTATTTACCTTGCCATTAATCTATTTCAGTGCTTGCAAGTAGTTGAAGATTGTTATCAAACTGCTGGTTTCCATTAAAAATAAAGAAGCGGTAAGTAGCTGTAAAAGGATCAAATGGTTGTATAGCGGAGCCCTATTTTGCAGCGGCCCAATCCCTTTAAAGACTAAGAAATAAAAAAGTTGTAATGAAATCGGCATTAAAAAATACTAAGGCGAATAATAAATCGGATAATAAGTTCGAGCTAGACGCAAAAAGGACCCGCGATTATTTGCGGGAAAGGATTAAAGAAATTGAAAAAGCGTTTAAAGAGCTTACAGGTAATTTTTTTGAAGTTAAGCCTGTCTCAAAAAATAAATAAGGGCAGCGTCCTATCTAGGCTAAGTTTTTTTGTTACGCAATAATGCCGCAACAGTATAGTTTGCGGTGTTTTTATTATATTAGCTATGGCAATGAATACCAATACACCGATTAATACTAGTCCTTGTTACCATTGTGGCGACACCGCAGATAACAGCATACAGGTAGAAGAAAAATCTTTCTGTTGTAATGGATGTAAACAGGTCTATCTCTTATTGAATGAGAATAATCTTTGTAATTATTATGAATTAGATAAAACCCCTGGTATAAAAGCCATGGGGAAATTTGTTTCTGAAAAATTTGCTTATTTAGAGGATGCCGATGTTATAAAAAAACTGGTTCAGTTCAATAGCGATTTGCAAATTAATGTTACTTTTCTATTGCCGCAAATGCATTGCTCTTCTTGTATCTTCTTGTTGGAAAATTTGCATCGGATTGACCCAGGCATCATCACATCTCAATCTAATTTTCAGAAAAAAGAAGTTTTCATTGTTTTTAATCCACAACTTATTTCTCTTCGAAAAGTAGTAGAATTGCTTGCATTTATTGGGTACGAACCCGAAATAAGTTTACAGGACACGGTGAAGAAAAATAAGACAGGGTTCAATAAAATGCAGATTTACAAAATCGGCGTTGCGGGATTTTGTTTTGCGAATATTATGATGTTGAGTTTTCCCGAATACTTTGCTTCTGGGAACATAGAATTACATGGACTGAAAACGACATTTATTTGGCTTAATCTGGCACTTTCACTTCCTGTATTATTCTTTAGTGCTACTGGCTTTTTTGAATCTGCCTATAAAAGCATTAGACAAAAATACCTGAATATTGATACACCCATTGCATTGGCAATTGTAGTTACTTATGCAAGGAGTTATTATGAAATCATTGGTGGTACGGGGGCTGGATATTTAGATTCTGGTACGGGCATTGTATTTTTTATGCTGGTGGGCAGGTGGTTTCAAAATCGCACCTATGATTCACTTTCATTTGACCGCGATTACCGCTCCTATTTTCCATTGGGCGTTACCATCATACAAAACAAAGAAGAATTAAACATACCTGTAACCAAATTAAAAACAGGGGATCATATTCTGCTAAGAAATGAGGAGATGGTACCTGCAGATGCCATTCTATTGAAGGGCGAGGCCAGTATCGATTATAGTTTTGTGAGTGGTGAAAATACACCTGTGAAAAAGCAGTCCGGCGATTTGATATATGCCGGTGGTAAACAATTGGGCAGTACAATTGAATTGGAAGTGGTGAAAGATGTTTCACAGAGTTATATAACTCAGCTTTGGAATAATGAAGTATTTACACATACTAAAAATGTAGACAAATCCTATATCCACCCTTGGAGCAAGTACTTTACGTTGGGACTTTTTTCTGTTGCCGCCATTGCAGTAGCTTATTGGTGGGTCAATGACCCTAGTAAAATATTGCCTGCTCTTACTTCTGTGTTAATTGTGGCATGTCCTTGCTCCTTATTATTAACGGCCACTTTTACCTATGGTAATATGTTGAGGGTTTTTGGAAAAAATAAAATGTTTTTAAAAAACAGTTCGGTTATTGAAACCCTTGCAAGAATCGACAGCATTGTTTTTGATAAAACAGGCACCATCACCAATCATCGGGGAACAAGTATTTCCTTTGTTGGTAACGTATTAGATGAAAAAGAGAAATGGCTTATCAAGAATGCAGCTCGTCAATCCTCCCATCCGCTCAGTAAAATGATTTATTCTTGGGCTGGAACTACGGAAGGTGATTCAGTGTTAGTAGAAGATTTTCATGAATATGCTGGTAGTGGCTTGACTGCCAGAATTGACCAGTCAACAGTTAGTATAGGCTCAGCAGCCTTTATCAGCAAGGGAGTTCAGACTAATCTGCCTACTGATACAGGTACGCATGCGTATGTTGCCATTAATAATCAAACCTTGGGCAAATTCGAATTTGGTAATTTATACCGTCAGGAACTGGCACCTGCTATACAGGAATTACTGAAGGATAATTATACAATTCATCTTTTGTCTGGTGATAATAACAGAGAAAAACCTAATTTGGAGAAACTATTTGGCAAAAGAGTTCCTTTATTGTTTCAGCAATCACCTCAGGAAAAGCTAGATTATGTCAAAGGATTACAGGCGGATCGTAAAAAAGTTTTAATGGTAGGAGATGGACTGAACGATGCTGGGGCGTTGATGCAAAGTGATACAGGCATATCAGTGAGTGATAATACCGGTAGGTTTTCGCCTGCCTGTGATGCCATACTGGATGGAGCAGAAGTTCATAAAATCGGCAAATTCTTGGCATTTGCCAGATCCGGCAAGAAAATTATAACAGCTGTATTTATACTGTCAATCTTATACAATATAGTGGGACTGTCTTTTGCAGTACAGGCTAAACTGGCGCCAGTGGTTGCCGCCATTTTAATGCCAGCCAGTACCATTAGTATTATTTTGATCACATTTTTGCTAACTTATTGGACTGCAAGGAATAAAGGTTTGTAAATTGAACTGATTTTAATCATGTTTTCATTTGACAATGGTCAGTTGGGGAGATGAACCACAATTTTATTTTTGGAACAATTATAAACTATAGCTTTGAGCGCACTTTTTGTACTTATCGGAATCAGCATCCTGGTAGCAGCCAGTTTTTTGGCTGCATTTTTATGGAGTGTACGTACTGGTCAGTACGACGATGACTATACCCCCTCGGTGCGCATGTTATTCGACGATACCCCTAAGGAATCGGAACCCAAATCAGTAAATTCAAATCAAACCAAATAACAAACTAATGCAGGTAGAAAAATTTTATTACGACAACCGGATAGTTAAAAACTTTGCATTCGCTACCATCCTTTGGGGTGCAGTAGGTATGCTGGCGGGCTTATTCATAGCACTGCAACTGGTTTTTCCAGCCCTAAACATTACTCAATATGGTTCATTTGGTAGGTTGAGGCCATTGCATACCAATGCAGTGATTTTCGCCTTCGTGGGTAATGGTATTTTTATGGGCGTTTATTATTCTTTGCAACGCCTTTGTAAAGCAAGGATGTTCAGCGATACGCTGAGCAAAATTCATTTCTGGGGTTGGCAAGCCATTATTGTTTGTGCTGCCTTAACCTTACCACTTGGTATTACTACCGGTAAGGAATATGCGGAATTGGAATGGCCAATTGATATTGCCATTGCAGTTATGTGGGTAATTTTTGGATGGAATATGTTTGGTACTATTATCAAACGTCGCGAAAAGCACTTGTATGTTGCCATCTGGTTTTACATCGCCACATTTGTTACCGTTGCGGTACTACACATCGTAAACTCTTTTGAACTTCCTGTTTCTTTCTTTAAGAGTTATAGCTGGTATGCTGGTGTACAAGATGCATTGGTACAATGGTGGTATGGACACAATGCCGTTGCTTTCTTCCTAACAACTCCTTATTTAGGTTTAATGTATTATTTTATGCCAAAGGCGGCCAATCGCCCGGTATATTCTTATCGACTTTCAATCATTCACTTTTGGGCTTTGATCTTCCTGTATATCTGGGCAGGTCCTCACCATTTGTTATATACTGCACTTCCTAACTGGGCACAGTCATTAGGTGTTGCATTCTCCTTTATGTTAATCTTCCCTAGTTGGGGTGGTATGATCAATGGTTTGCTAACATTGAGAGGCGCCTGGGATCGTGTAAGAGATGATGTTATTTTAAAATTCATGGTAGTAGCGGTTACCGCTTATGGTATGGCCACTTTCGAAGGCCCTATGCTTTCTTTGAAAAATATCAATGCAGTAGCGCACTTTACCGATTGGATAGTAGCACACGTTCATATTGGTGCATTGGGTTGGAATGGTATGTTAACCTTCGGTATTATATATTGGCTGATTCCTAGAATTTTCCGCACTAATTTATATTCTAAAAAACTAGCCAATAACCATTTTTGGTTGGGTACTTTAGGTATGCTATTCTGGGCTATTCCTATGTATTGGGCAGGGTTTACACAGAGTTCTATGTGGAAACAATTCACAGAAGCAGGTCAATTGAAATATACTTTCTTAGAAACAGTAACCTATATGAAACCATTCTATGCAATGCGTTCATTGGGTGGTGCATTATACTTATTAGGTGCATTAATCATGGTATATAACATCATTAAAACTGTAAAATCAGGTTCATTGTTGGCTAATGAGGAAGCAGAAGCTGCTCCATTGGAAAAAGAACACCATGCACATGCAGGTGAACACTGGCATCGCTGGATTGAAAGAAGACCAATACAATTAATGATCCTTAGTTTGGTAGTGATATTGATTGGAGGTATTATAGAATTGGTGCCTACTTTCCTTATCAAAGAGAATATCCCTACTATTTCTAGTGTTAAACCATATACTCCACTTGAATTACAAGGTAGAGATATTTATCTGAGAGAGGGCTGTTATGTATGTCACTCTCAAATGGTAAGACCATTCCGTAGTGAAACAGAGCGGTATGGAGAATATAGCAAGGCCGGTGAATTTGTTTATGATCATCCATTCCAGTGGGGTAGCAAACGTACTGGTCCGGATTTAGCTAGAGAGGGTACTGGTAATCTGAAGAAATCGGATGGTTGGCATTTCCGTCACTTAAGAGAACCATCATCAATGAGTGAAGGTTCCATTATGCCTCCTTATCCATTTATGATTGAGCAGAATATTGACACCGCCAGTACCGCAGCTAAAATCAATGCCATGCGTACATTAGGAGTTCCTTATGAAAAAGGGTATGAGAAATATGCTAATGAGGACTTGATGGCGCAAGCAAGAGGCATTTCGATTAACCTTAAAATTGACAGTATTCGCGTTTCTCCCAATAAAGAAATTATTGCGGTGATAGCTTATCTGCAAAGATTGGGCAAAGACATTTCAAAACAACCTAAACCTTAACAACTATATGTTCAAGTTTATCAAACAATACGCAGAAACATTAACGAATGCCAATATATACCCAATTATTTCATTGGTAATCTTCTTTCTGTTTTTTGTTGTATTGCTGATTATGGTAAAGCGGATGAAGAAAGACAGAATTAATGAATTGTCGAACATCCCATTTGAAAAAGAGGAATTAACTAACTTAAACTCATAATTTAATTTATATGCTATTTGTTTCATCTATAAAGAGAAAAATCATTGCTGCCACTATCTTAGCATGCACAGTGATGCCATCCCTCGCACAGGCACCAGCCACTGCCGAAAAAACAGTTACTTCGGGCAGCAATCAATTGGCTTTGTTGCTTGTTATTGTTGCAGGTGCATTGGCTTTTGTTGTATGGGGACTGGGAACTGTACTAATACAATTGAGCCGTCAGTCTCTCAATAAACACAAGGAATCAAAAAAATCAGGCATTGCAGCTTCTGTTTTACTAATCGGCATGATGATGATTTCGCAGTTTTCATTTGCTCAAGGTACCGAAGTAGTAAAAACTGTTCCTAATTATGGCGGATTGTCTTCTGAAGGCTTCTGGATTTTTGCAGGAGTAATCGGTATAGAAGTCATTGCTATTTTATTTTTATTGGTATTGATTAAAAGGTTACAGGCCGAATTACTTCCTGAAACCAAAAATGCCAAATCATCCTTAAGTATTTGGTGGGCCAATATCGACAAGAAAATTTTTACTCAAGCTACTCCAGTGGAAAAAGAAGAAGATGTGTTGCTTGACCATAACTATGATGGCATCAAAGAATTGGACAATGCATTACCACCATGGTGGAAATATGGTTTCTATATCACTATTTTAGTGGCGGTTATCTACTTGTTCAATTTTCAGGTTTTGGGATATGGTAAAAACCCAACACAGGAATATGCTGCAGAGATGGAAAAAGCAAGAATTCAAAAAGATATTTATGAGGCTCAGAATAAGGATAAAATAGATGAAACAAATGTGCCAATGGCAGATGCAACTGGCATAGCAAAAGGTAAAGAGCTATTCATGACAAATTGTACGCCTTGTCATGGTGCTCATGCAGAAGGTGCTACTGGTCCAAACCTGACTGATGAATACTGGATTCACAAAGGCTCATTGAATGATGTTTTCAAAACCATTAAAATTGGGTATCCTGATAAAGGAATGCAATCATGGATTATTAAATTCAATCCAAAGGAAATCAGTTTGTTGGCCAGTTATGTAAAGAGTTTAAGAGGAAGCAACCCTGCCAATCCAAAAGCGCCTCAGGGTGACATGTACGTAGAAGAAGTAAAAGCTGCAACAGATTCAGCCAATGCTAAACCCAAGGATTCTTTAGCAAAAGCTGCTCTTGTAAATGATAAAGTAAAATGATTTAAAATAAAAGGGAGTATTCAATAATGGCAGGAGATATGGTGGTTGATCAGAAGGGGTCTTTCCGCGATTCAGTAGCAACCATTTCAAAAGAAGGGAAGCGAAATTTTATTAACCCTAAACGACCGAAAGGGAGATTATATAATTTAAGGACATACTTTAGTATTTTCTATTTGATTGTATTTTTCTCCTTGCCTTTTATAAAGGTAAATGATGAACCACTTTTCATGTTGAATGTGCTGGAAAGAAAATTCATCATTTTTGGAATGATTTTCTGGCCCCAGGATTTTTTCATCTTCGGTATTGCCATGTTGACCTTTGTGGTATTTGTTATTTTGTTTACGGTAGTTTTTGGTAGAATTTTCTGCGGATGGGCTTGCCCACAAACCATTTTTATGGAAATGGTATTCCGCAAAATTGAATACTGGCTTGATGGAGATGCAGCAAAGCAAAAGCAATTGAAATCAATGCCTTGGAATGGCGAGAAGATTAGAAAGCGTGTTGTGAAATTCCTTGTATTTTTCTTACTTTCTTTTATCATTGCGAACTTTTTTTTGGCGTATCTCATTAGCATGGATAAGTTGATAGCAGATATCAAGGATCCGGCTGCTAATATAGGAACGCTTGTTTCACTTTTGATTTTTACAAGTATTTTCTTTTTTGTCTATTGGTGGTTCAGAGAGCAGGCCTGTATTGTGGTTTGTCCCTATGGTCGATTACAAGGCGTTTTATTAGATAAGAATTCAATTGTTGTTGCCTACGATTATAAACGCGGAGAGCCAAGAGAAAAATTTCGGAAAGAATCTGAAGAAGATAATAATGAAACTCACCATGTGGGCGATTGTATTGATTGCTTTGCCTGCGTTCGGGTTTGCCCAACTGGAATTGATATTAGGAATGGCACTCAAATGGAATGCGTAAATTGTACTGCTTGTAGCGATGCTTGTGACGCAATTATGGAGGGGGTTCAAAAGCCTAAGGGACTGGTTCGGTACGCATCTGATAATAGTATATCTAACGGGGTTCAATTGAAGTTTACAAGAAGGATAAAAGCCTATTCAATAGTATTGACATTATTATTGGGGCTATTAACATTTTTATTGTTTAGTAGGAATGACTTGGATGTTAGATTGATGAGAACTACTGGTATGACTTACACCTCTTTGCCGGACGGAAGAATAAGTAATTTGTATAATCTAAAATTGGCCAATAAAACGCATAAGGACATTCCGATTGAATTGAAATTGGAAAATTTGCCGGGCGAAATTACACAGGTAGGAAGCAGTTCACTGGTGGTGAAGAAAGAAGATTATAGCGCTATTCAATTCTTTGTAAAATTAAATCGGTCGGATGTTAAAAGCTGGAAAACTGAAATAAGGGTTGGCTTATATACCAACGGAAAGAAAATAAAAACAGTTTCAGCCCGATTCATTGGGCCTGAAATTTATAACTGATAAATTTATAAATTATGAACTGGGGATATAAATTAATGTTTGCCTATGGAGCTTTTGTAGTAGGCATTGTTATCCTTATGGTAAAGGCTTCTGGCGAAAATGCAGATTTAGTAACCCCCGATTATTATTCCCAGGAATTAAAGTATCAGCAAAAGATAGATGAGTCTAGCAGAACAGCTGCCTTGTCGGAAGCTGTAAATTGTACTATTCACGACAATCAATTAGAAATATTATTTCCTAAAGAATTTACAGATAAAAAAATCACAGGCACTGCAGTATTATATTGTCCTTCCGACAAAAACAAAGACATCAATCTTCCATTTGACATTCAGCAGCTTCTATTAAAAATTGAATTGCCCAAAAAGTACAAAGGATTATATGAGTTGCATTTGAGTTGGGAAGTAGCTGCTGTACATTATTATTACGAGAAAAAAATTCAGTTATGAGTCAACATAAAAAACAGGCACATCAGCTACGCTTTTATAAATTAGTGGCACAAACCGTAGGCCTATTTGTAAGCATTTTTTTTCTGCTATATACATTTGGAGATGGAATGCCGGAGCAGGTCAAAGGCGAGGGTAAATCATGGTTTCCCTTTTTAATAATTGTGCTGCTGCCAATGATAGGATATTGTATTGCTTGGTTCAAAGAACAAATTGGACTTGCATTGATGGCAATAGGATCAATCTGTATTATTGGTTATTTTTTGTATTTAAATGATGTAAAAACTGGGCTTATTTATGGCTTGCCTTTTTTAGTGTCTGCCTTCCTTTTTTATTTACACTTGTATAAAAAAGGGCAATTGCAACATAAATCTCACATCAAATGATAGCGCTTATTCTAGCAGCTTTTTCTATTGGGGCGCTCGGTAGCTTTCATTGTATTGGCATGTGCGGACCTTTAGCACTTTCCTTGCCACTAAGCGGTAATCCAGGGTCTAAGTTTATTGGTGCTTTTTTATATAATGCTGGCAGGGTAGTTACCTATGCTGTTTTCGGACTTTTATTTGGCTTGATTGGACAAAGTGCGGCTTTATTTGGATGGCAGCAGTGGGTATCCATACTTGCAGGATTGGTTATATTGTTATTTATCCTGCTTCCTAAAAATATGGGAAAAAAAAGTTCCAGCATAGTTAATCGTTTTTTTGAATATTTAAGAGCAGTGCTTGGACAATTGTTTTTCAAAAAAACAAAGTCTTCTCTTTTTGTTATTGGTTTATTAAATGGGTTGCTGCCATGTGGACTAGTATATATGGCAGTAGCTGGTGCGATTGCTACTGGGGACGTATTACATAGTGTTGTATTTATGGCTTCTTTCGGACTGGGAACTTTACCTGTTATGTGGTCAGTAGCTTATTTTGGAAATTTCATTAGTTTATCCATACGGCAGAAGATTCGGAAAATGTACCCTTATATGATGACAATAATGGCTTGCTTGTTAATAATTAGGGGCTTAGGATTGGGAATACCGTACTTAAGTCCTTTAAGTCCTTCTGTACAAGGAAAACAGATGGTTGTTCAAGGTTGTGTTCATCTGCCATGATAAATATCATCCTATAGGCTGATGTAAATTATATAAAAAAAACATCCAAAAAAATAAATTGCATTAATTAATAGGAGTATTCCTTTCAATTGAAGAGGGAGTAGAAGAATATTATGGAAAATGAAATTTTAATAGCGCCAGGTAAGTATGCACAATTTCATTTTGAGATTAGGAGTTGGGAGCGTCTGCTTGAATTTTTCAAGCAGGAAAACGCGTATTTAAAAAATCGGTTGTCTGAGGTATTGGACCTTCGTTCTGATAAGGAATTTTTACCCTTGGCTGAGCATTTTCAAAACCTATTCATCATTAAGGATGAATTTATGGATGAATTGCGCCATGATATACATGAGCAGGAAAGTTTACTTAAAAAAGTGGGTATAAGCGCCCGTCAGCCAGCCGATATTAAATTGAAAAAACAGGAAAAACTTCGTAATGAAATGGAGTACCTGGAAAGAGATTTTATCAAGGTAAAAATCGATTTCAATAAGTACCTCTTATCGGTACTTTAAAATCAGTTCAACATGGCTGTAAGTTTCTTCTCATTTAGGATGGAAATATTGCCGTCCTTAATCTCTATTAACTTTTCACTTTTAAAATCACTTAATGTTCTAATCAAGGATTCTGTTGCAGTACCAGCAATATTGGCCAGGTCTTCTCTAGATATGTGAATGGAAAATTTTTCGTCGTTGCTTTTTTTGAATTTGTATTGCAAAGTAATCAACGCATCTGCTACTCGCTTGCGAAGAGAATTATAAGCTAGTCCTAATAACTGACTTTCTTTTTCCGTCACATTTTTAGCCAATAATTGAATGAATTTTTTGGCCACTTCCTGATTGTTTGATATCAGGCTTTCAAATTCTTCTTTGGGTATTATGGTTAATTCAGTGTCTTCAATTGCTTCCGCAGTCTCTTTATATACAGTTTGCTCCAAAAGTGCAGTATAACCTAGGAAGTCTCCCTCGCTGTATAATCCTACGGT
>CAIOIZ010000070.1 GCA_903858475.1 uncultured Bacteroidota bacterium | reverse complement strand
GATTTGACTGATCCTGCTCCTGCAACAACTTTTGCTCACTTGGATGCCACTACCGTATTGAGTCGTAAGATTGCGGATTTGGGTATCTATCCTGCGGTGGATCCTTTGGATTCTACTTCTAGAATTTTAACACCTGCGATTGTTGGAGATGAACATTACAATTGCGCCAACCGTGTTAAATTGATTTTGCAACGTTATAAAGAGTTACAGGATATTATTGCAATTCTTGGTTTGGATGAATTAAGTGATGAAGATAAACTAACCGTATCTAGAGCACGTAAAGTACAACGTTTCCTTAGCCAGCCTTTCTTTGTGGCGGCTCAGTTTACTGGACTAGAAGGTATATTGGTGCCCATTGAAGATACCATTCGTGGTTTCAATGCGATAATGGATGGAGAAGTGGATGAATATCCAGAAGCTGCCTTTAACTTGGTTGGCACCTTGGAATCTGCAATTGAAAAAGGTAAAAAACTGATGGCTGCTGCAACAGCATAAAAATTCTAATCATGACTTTAGAAATATTAACTCCTGAGAGTAAGGTTTTTAGTGGAGAAGTTTATGGCATTCAATTGCCTGGCATTGGTGGGTCCTTTGAAGTATTAGACAAACACGCTCCATTGGTAAGTGCCTTGAAAGAAGGTAATTTAAAAGTGTTGAATGATAAAACAAACGCAACCAGTTCCTATACTATTAAAAGTGGGTTTGTTGAAGTATTGAATAACAAGGTAACTGTGTTAGTAGAAGGAGCTCAAGAGGTATAAATTTTTTATATAAAATAATTTGACCCACGTTGTATAACGTGGGTTTTTTTATTAATCCATTTGTTGTTTTAGTTGTACATAAGACCATGCAGTAAAAGGCAGTAGCAGCAACAATAAAAGGGAATACCAAGATGTTGTAAAATAAAAAACAAATCCTGCAACAAGCAAAAGGGAAATGGGATAAAATAGAAAAAGAATCCCAACAATTGTAGAATCGTAGTGCCCTTTTTCTTTTATTAGAAAGTTAGTCAGCCATTTGGCAAAATAAAATAGGGGAGCATGAATAATTGCTCCAAAGAGTGCGGGTATGAATAAGATTATTTTTTTTAACCAATGTTGAGGTACAAATAAATGTGTTCGTAAACTAGCCGTATTTTCGGAGGAAATTTCATATATAAATGGTGATAATTGGTTCCGTAGGTTTTCATTGAATTGCCGGATGGCTATGCCATCGCTATTTTTAAAGTCCACCGCTTCTTTTTGGATGTATTCGCCAAAATATATTTTTACATTTTTGCCAAATTTTTTAAATGAGTTGTAGTTCATTCCAATGGGCAGTACTTTCAAATCTATTCCATCTAGCCAACTACTGATAGCTAATCTGGCTGTTCCTTTTTTAAGTGGCCGTAAATGCCATTCGTTGATACATCTTCCTTCACTAAAAATCAGGACAATCCCATTTTTTTTAAAAATTTCTTTGCAGAGATCAAAGGTTTTATAATTTTCTTCCAAATTCTCCACTCCTTCGCTGACTCTGTACACTGGTAGCATTTTTAAGTGGTGCAGTAAGTAGGCAAAAAAATTATTTTTAAAAGCGTCTCCTCTTGCCAGTGAAAATACAGGCTTATCGAATAGGGTGCATAGAATAATAGCATCTAGAAATGAATTAGGATGATTGACAGCTAGCATAAGTGGACCTTGCTGCTGCAAGTATTCTTTTCGATTGATATAGATATCCCGGCAGTATATTCTTAATGCCAGTCTCGCAATGATTTTTACAAAGGAATATAGCAATTTGTTGGGTTTAAAATGGGAAGGTAATAATTTCTTCCTACAATGCGGTGTGGTGGTAGGGAGAGGCTATATGTTTAATTTAATTGAGGGTCGGTAGGGTAATGTACCAACTTTTCGTAATCACCTCCTAAGTGTTTTAAACTTTCTTTCCATATATCCGTAGGGTCGGTCTCGAAAACCAAGGAGCTAGTAGCCGTAGCAGTAATCCAGCTTTTTTCTTTTAATTCTGCTTCCAATTGGCCATCTCCCCATCCACTATAGCCCAAAAAGAATTTTATTTTGGATAAGTCTATTTGCTTGGCTTTGATTAAACTGGTGACCGTTTCAAAATTGCCTCCCCAATAAATACCTTCTCCAACTTTAAAGCTATCTGGTATTAGGTCGGGGTATTGGTGAATGAAGTGAATGGTATCTAACTGTACTGGCCCTCCGAAATAAACGGGTACTGGATAATCCTCCATATTATTCATCAATTCTTCTAGGGTTTGCTCAATAACTTTGCTAAGCACAAATCCGACAGTTCCATTATTCTGGTGATCGCATAAAAACACCACTGTCCGCATGAAATGGGGGTCTTTTAAAAAGGGATCAGCAATTAATAAAATACCTGCAGCCGGTTTGATCATGATTCTAAAATAATGCATAATTCCTAAAGCTTGTTAAAATGATTTATTTTACTTCCCTTTTCTTATAAACCTTCGTTAAATTTAAGCCCAGAAAGGGGCAGCTAATAATACTTGCTGCACTTATTCAATTATTTTTGCCAAGCATGAAGCGAATTTTTCCCATTATTACTATACTTATTTTGCTTTCCCTATTGGGAATGATTTTTTTCCAATGGCTATGGATAAAAAGTGCGGTTGATATAAAGGACCAGCAAATTGAAAAAAGTTTTATTGAAGCATTGGATGATGCTGGCATGGAGATTATGTCGGAGAAAATAGGGGTGCAGCCATTGATGAAAAAGAATGACTTGCTTTTTCCAGCTGACAAAATGCAACTGAATATTTTTAGACCGTCGGTGATGCAGCGATTTTCCATTGATGAAATTCAGGCCATTGTTCGAAAGTCTTTTGCGAAAAAGGGGTTGAAGAAATTTCCATTTGAGGTTGCCGTTACCAATAATTCATATTCGGGTGATGAAATACATACGGCACGCTATATAGAATACCGCCAAGAAGCAGAGAAAGATAGTTCCAATTCCTTGATACATGCGTATTTGTTAACCCCGCCCTCTGGCAGTGAGTACGAGAATTTGGCAAGAGATGAATGGTTGGTGGTATTGATGCCCCATCGGAAAAATATTATTTGGAAAGAAATGTTGTGGTTCATTATCGGTGCCATTCTCTTCACCTTGATTATTACCACGGCTTTTTTCATTACTATTAGAACTTTGTTGAAGCAGAAAAAATTAAGTGAAATCAAATCCGATTTTATTAATAATATGACACATGAATTCAAAACTCCGTTGGCTACCATTTCGTTGGCAGTGGATGCTTTGAAAAATGAAAAAGTAAAAAGGGATGAGGAAAAAACGGCATATTTCACTGGGATAATTAAGGAAGAGAATAAACGGATGAATAAGCAGGTAGAAACAATTTTGCAAGCAGCTTTATTGGATAAGCAGGAAGTACAGTTGAATTTAAAAAAACTATCTGCTCATGAAATGATCCATAGCGCTTTGAATAATATTCGACTGCAAGTGGAGGAAAAGCAAGGTGAAATGGAGGTGACGTTGAATGCGGGTAACGATTGGCTGATGGCGGATGAAGTGCATTTTACCAATTTGATTAATAACCTATTGGATAATGCAGTTAAGTATTCTCGAGAGGAACATTTGAAAATACTGATTAGCACTTGTAATGTTGGCAAGTACTTGCAAGTTCGAATTGAAGACAATGGAATTGGAATGAATAAGGAAACGCTCAATAGAATATTCGAGAAATTTTACCGTGCCCACACGGGAAATATTCATAATGTAAAAGGTTTTGGTTTAGGACTTAGTTATGTAAAGACCATGGTACACGCCCATCAGGGTAGTATTAAAGCCGACAGTATACTTGGGAAAGGCAGCAGTTTCACCTTGTTATTTCCTTCAATATCTTAACTATCGTTGAGGGGTAAACGAAAAAAAATCCACATCATTTTATTGGATTAACACCACTGCTCAGTTGCTAAATAGCAGAACAGTCTATTCTCCTTATTCGGTATGCCATTAAAGCCATGGGAGGCTTTGTACAGGAGCAAATAATGCTCAGCAGACCCCTTTTTTGGGTTATCCACAGTTTATGCACTCTAATTCACATTTATTTTATTGAAAATGGCCCTTTTTGGCTGGAGAACCAATGGGGTATTGCCTTTGCAATTGTGGAAAAAATAAAACGCTCTTATTTCGCGTTAAAAGTGGGAAAATGTGTTATTTTGTGTCAGTAAATGTTATTAAACGATCAAATTGATATAAATGATTGGTTTTCTTGGTGAATACGAGAGCACTTTAGACGGGAAGGGAAGGTTCCTGTTGCCAGCTGGCTTTAAAAAACAGCTGCCACAGGAGGGTAGTGCCCAGTTTGTCATCAACCGGGGTTTTGAAAAATGCCTGACATTATATCCAATGATTAGTTGGGAGCCCATTTTTAAAAATATTAGTGCACTGAATGATTTTGACCCTAAAGTTAGGGAGTTCCGCAGGTATTTTTTGAACGGGGCCACTATTGTGGAACCAGATAGTGCAGGAAGGATATTGCTGCAAAAGAGTTTGATTGAACATGCGGGTTTGGAGAAGGACATTGTACTGGTAAGTGCAGTCAACAAAATTGAAATCTGGGATAAAAGTAAGTATACCAAGTTCTTTGAATCTTTTTCACCGGAATCCTTTAGTAATCTGGCGAATGAAGTGATGAACAAGAATGCAGAAAGTTAATCAGCAAAATGCCAAAAGCATGCAGGAGCAAAAAATAGCTAAACACATTCACTCCTCCGCTGATAATGATGCAGGTTATCACGTGCCGGTTTTATTAAAGGAAACCATTGAGGGTTTGCAAATTAAGGCATCGGGGGTTTACGTGGATTGTACATTCGGTGGCGGTGGTCATAGTCGTGCGATTTTAAAAAATTTGCAGGAGAATGGCCAGTTGGTTGTTTTTGATCAGGATGAAGCCGCCAAAAAAAATCTTCCCGACGACAAACGAGTTTTGTTCGTGCCTCAAAATTTCAAGCACTTGTATCGTTTTTTACGATTGCATAAACTTTTCGAATTGGATGGCTTGCTCGCTGATCTTGGTGTGAGTAGTCATCAGTTTGATGAAGCAGCAAGAGGTTTCAGTATTCGATTTGATGCAGCGTTAGACATGCGGATGGACCAGCGTCAAAGGGTAACTGCAGCTACCGTACTTCAAGAGTTTACAGAATTGCAATTGCATAAAATGTTCGAACAGTATGGCGAAGTGACGAATGCAAAAACTTTGGCAAGAGTCATCGTAGCTCATCGTTCGATTGCACCGATTCATACAATCAATGAGTTCAAGCAAGTCATTCAATCCGTTGTGAAAGGGAATCCTCAAAAATACTTTGCCCAGGTATTTCAGGCGTTGCGCATAGAGGTCAATGATGAATTAGGTGCATTAAAAGAATTGTTGCAACAAATTCCTTCTGTTCTCAAGCCAGGCGGTCGCGTGGCCATCATTACATTTCATTCTCTAGAAGACAGGTTGGTGAAAAATTTTTTCCGAAGCGGATCATTTTCCGAGATGGAAGAAGCAGATGTATTTGGGAATAGGCCTAAAAGCCCATTCCGATTGATTAATAAAAAGCCCATTACGGCAACAGCCGAAGAGCTCAAAATGAATTCAAGAAGTAGAAGCGCTAAACTAAGAATAGCAGAACGATTGCCTAGTTAATATTCATCATGAATACAAAAGATACAGAGCAAAATATTGCTCCCAAATTTGATTGGAAACGAATACTGAACTATACCTGGGTGGTAAAGAATATTCCTTTCTTTCTTTTTTTGGCGGCGCTGGCTGTTGCATATATCTACAACGGACATTTCGCCGACAAATTAACAAGAAGGGCTTCGAATACAGAAAAACATATAAAAGAATTAGAGTACGAATACAAAACGGTAAAAAGTGAAGTCATTTTTAGGAGTAAAGCCAGCGAATTAATAAAGGCGGTAGCTCCTTTAGGATTAAAAGAACCAACCACCGCGCCAATACTGCTGGTGGATTCGACAAAAAATAAATAACCCAACGGGACTGAATATAAATGGATGTAAAAAAGGACATATTGTGGAGGGTTTATCTCTGTTTTCTAGGGATGATTGTCATCGGTCTGGTGGTACTGGGAAAGGCTTTTTATATCCAACGTGTACAAGGGCGTCATTGGAAAAAAATGGGCGATAGCTTGCATCTAAAGTATATGCCCATTGAAGCTGAACGCGGAACCATTTATAGCGAAGATGGCAATATGCTCAGTACTTCTGTTCCCATCTTTGATGTGTTTATTGATTTTGGTGCTCCCGGCCTTCGAGAAAAAGACGGCAAGCGGTTTAAAAATAATATAGATTCTCTCAGCATTGCTTTAGCCAACTTATTTAAAGATAAAACGGCCGCTGATTATAAAAGGCAATTACAATTGGCCTACCAAGCAGAGGATCGTTATTTTCCACTTAAGAAAAAAATATCTTTTGCTGCATTTCAGGAATTGAGAAATTTCCCATTGGTACGTGAGGGTAGAAATAAAAGTGGATTTATCATCGATCCAAGAGACAAGCGCATTAATCCTTATGTTTTATTGGCCAATCGTACCATCGGATTGTCGAGAGAAGACAGCACTAAAAATGTTGGGCTTGAACGCACCTACGATAGTTTGCTAAAAGGCAGTACTGGCCAACGATTGATGCGTTATATCGCAGGTGCTTATTTACCAGTGGAAGGGGCTGAAGTAGTAGCACCCGAACATGGAAAAGACCTGATTACAACACTGGATACTTACATGCAGGATGTAGCAGAAAATGCTTTAATGAAAATGCTGGTGAATAATAATTCATTGCACGGCACCGCCATTGTAATGGAAACAGCTACTGGAAAAATAAAGGCCATTGCCAATCTAGGTCAACAATTAGATGGTACTTATACAGAAGATCTTAATTATGGTATTGGTAAAGTTACAGAGCCTGGTTCCATTTTTAAATTGGCCACTTTATTGAGTCTTCTGGAAGATAAATATGTAGATATTAATTCTTTTGTGAACTGTGAAGGAGGAGTCAAACAATTCTATGGACTAAAAATAAAGGACTCTCATTTAGGTACTGGTAGCATCACAGTGAAAGAAGCTTTTTATAGAAGTAGCAATGTGGCCTTTGCAAAATTAGCTGATCAGTATTATCATACTCAACCATCTAAATTTGTCGCTCATCTTCATCACCTGCGATTAGATACGCTAACAGGTATCGATATTATTGCTTCCTCTGGTAAGCCATATATCAAAAAACCTACCAATAGAAGTTGGGCCAATACTACCATCCCGTTTATGGCACATGGATATGAGGAATTGGTTACCCCTCTTAATATGTTGATGCTCTACAATGCAGTTGCCAATAATGGAAAAATGATGCGTCCTTATTTAGTAAATGCCGTTCGTGAATTTGGGGTAGATGTAAAAAACATTCAACCCGAAATACTAGTTGACAAAATCTGTAGCGAAGAAACATTGCGACAATTAAGGGAGTGCTTGCGTGCCGTTGTAGACAGTGCACATGGTACAGCGCATAAAATTGTATTCGATAGCTCCTATGCCATTGCTGGCAAAACTGGTACGGCAGTAACTGCTTTAAATAATAAGGGGTACAATAAAGGCAATAAGATTTATCAAGCTTCTTTTATTGGCTACTTTCCAGCAGAAGCACCTGCTTATACCATTGCGGTGGTAATTCAAAATAGTAATCATTCGAAACTGATTTATGGTGCCGATGTTTCAGGCACTGTTTTTAAAGAAATCAGTGATAAAATATACTATCGGTTTTTAAGTAAACGAAAATATACTGCGCCTGTAGTACACGATACACTTCAATACAATTACTATGCATCGCGCCAGGATATGAATGTATTGCAACAATTATTCTCCGGGCAGCAATCGACTATGCATGTACAGTTCAATGAAATATCCAATCAGGTGCTAGGCACTGTGCCAACACTAGTAGGGATGGGTTTGAAAGATGCGGTTAATTTACTTGAAAACAGCGGTTTTGTTGTAACGGTAACGGGTAGGGGGAAAGTAGTTAGTCAGTCATTGGCAGCTGGCACGCAAATAACAAAAGGTCAACACATTTCAATTATACTAAATTGATATTACAGGATATTCTATATCAGGTGGCTATTCGCTCAGTGCAGGGACAAACGGCAATTGATATTACCGCCCTACAACTGGATTCCAGAAAGGTGGAATCGGGTAATTGTTTTATTGCTATTAAAGGAGCTGCAATAGACGGACATCATTTTATCAATACCGCCATACAACAAGGTGCTACTGCAATTGTATGTGAACAAATGCCTACTTCTGTCGTGGCAGGAGTAGTATATGTGGAAGTAGAAAATTCAGGCATTGCAGCTGGGATGATGGCACATCATTTTTATGGAGATCCTTCTATGAAAATGCAGTTGGTAGGCGTAACAGGTACCAATGGAAAAACGACCATTGCTACGTTGTTATTTAAGTTATATACTTGCTTGGGGTACACCTGTGGTTTAATCAGTACGGTACAGAATCAGATTGGTACAACCATTATTCCATCTACTCATACCACACCTGATGCCATTCAGTTGAATCAATTGCTTAAGCAAATGGTAGCTGCAGGATGTGCCTATGTATTTATGGAAGTGAGTAGCCATGCTATACATCAAAACAGAATAGCGGGACTTCAATTTACTGGTGCATTGTTCAGCAATATTACACATGATCATTTAGATTATCACCACAGCTTTGACGAATACATTCGCGTTAAAAAATCATGGTTCGATCATTTGCCATCCACTGCTTTTGCATTGAGTAATGCGGATGATAAAAGAGGAATGGTGATGTTGCAAAATACAATCGCGAGAAAAAAATACTATAGCCTTCGCACACTGGCTGATTACAAAGGGAAATTATTAGAAAATAGTTTGTCTGGTCTTCACTTGACGGTAGATGAAACCGAAGTGCATTGTAGATTAATTGGCGAATTCAATGCATATAATTTATTGGCAGCGTATGGTGCGGCTATTTGCATGGGAGCTAACAAATCAATGGTGTTGCAAGTACTAAGCAGTTTGGATGGAGCAGAAGGCAGGTTTGATTATAGCATCAGTCCGAAAGAAAAAATAATTGGAATTGTAGATTATGCCCATACGCCAGATGCACTATTGAATGTACTAGTGACAATCAAAAAATTACGTCAAGGCAATGAAAAAATTATAGCTGTGGTTGGTTGTGGTGGCAATCGTGATAAAACCAAACGTCCCATAATGGCAGAAGTTGCCTGTGAGCACAGCGATAAAGTAATATTCACTTCCGATAATCCAAGAAACGAAGACCCCTTGGAGATTTTAAATGACATGCAAGCGGGTGTGAATGCAGTGGCAAAAAAGAAAGTGCTTTCCATTGCCGACAGAAAGGAAGCGATAAAAACAGCTGTTAGTTTGGCCAATCCTGAAGACATTGTATTGATAGCAGGCAAGGGACATGAAAAATACCAAGAGATTAAGGGGGTGAAATATGATTTTGATGATAAGCAAGTACTGAAAGAAATATTTGAATTGTTGGAAAAATAATAAATAACCAATTTTTTAAAAAATATGTTGTATCACTTTTTTAGATGGTTGACAGACGAAGGGTTTAAATTCCCAGGCAGTGGACTTTGGCAGTTTACTACTTTTCGTGTGTTGTTAGCCGTTATATTAAGTTTGCTTATTACAACTGTATATGGTAAAAAGCTGATTGGCTTTCTTGAAAAAAAGCAATTGGGTGAGAGTGTGAGAGATTTAGGCCTGGCGGGCGAGGAACAAAAAAAGGGTACACCCACAATGGGGGGGATCATCATCATATTGGGGATTTTGGTGCCAACTTTATTGTTGGCCAATTTGGAAAAAGTATATATCCGGTTGATGTTATTGTGTACGGTATGGTTGGGGGCAATAGGTTTTATAGATGATTATTTAAAGATCCGTTCTAAAAGATTGGCACAAGCAAAAGGGGAATCGTATAAAAAAAGCAATAGCGATGGATTGGCTGGTCGATTTAAAATATTTGGACAAGTAATGCTGGGCATCATTGTGGGAGCTACTTTATATTTCAATCAAAGTGTGGTGGTGAAAAGAGAAGTAGCGAATGAAGAAAATTTGGGTAAGATTCAAATGGGTCCGAAAGAAAGAGCTACCAAATATGATACAGTGGTATTGGATGGAAAAGTTCATGAGTATGTGTCAGTAAAAACAATGATCACTACCATACCGTTTGTAAAAAATCATGAATTCAATTACGCAAAATTATTGCCTCCAGCTTGGCGTGATTATACTTATATACTGTATATACTCATTGTTATATTTATTGTAACGGCCGTTAGTAATGGAGCAAATATCACCGATGGATTGGATGGTTTGGCCACGGGAGTCAGTGCCATCATCGGCATCGCGCTGGGCATCTTTGCCTATGTAAGTGGCAATATCAAGTTTGCAGAATATCTCAACATCATGTACATCCCTAACCTGGGAGAGCTTTCCATTTTCATTGCAGCGTTTGTAGGTTCCTGTATAGGGTTCTTGTGGTACAATGTTTATCCTGCACAAGTATTTATGGGGGATACCGGTAGTTTGACACTCGGAGGTATCATCGGCGCCTTGGCAATTATAGTTAGAAAAGAATTATTAATTCCCATATTCTGTATGGTGTTCTTTATAGAGTTATTAAGTGTAATGGCACAGGTATCTTATTTCAAGTACACCAAAAAGAAATATGGAGAAGGGCGAAGGATATTTTTAATGAGTCCGTTACATCACCATTATCAAAAACAAGGATATCACGAAAGTAAGATTGCCGTCAGGTTTTGGATTGTAACCATTTTGAGTGTGGTGTTGGCAATTGTGACATTGAAATTAAGATAAGCATTTTGTTATAGAATGAATGGCTGTTTGAAATAAGTATTGGAAAACCATGATTGGGAATGTGCTGAAAAGGCATTCATTATTTCCAATTAAACCAATTCCTTGGATGAAGAGCCATTGAAAGATGCCGGCCCATTTAATTCTATGCTAATGAAGAGCCATTATTTAAAAACTATTGCTAGGTACTAGCTTACAATAGTGAAGAACTGAACTGAATGTAAAACCAATTGTAGGAAACAAGGATTTTTATTATTGATGAAGAAACGAATGGTCATATTGGGAGCAGGTGAAAGTGGTGTAGGCGCAGCTATACTCGCTCAGCAACAGGGCTATGAAGTCTTTGTTAGCGATGGCGCAGCTATTAAAGAAGTGTATAAAAATGAATTGCTGGCCCATGATATTGATTTTGAGGAATCTCAACATACAAGTGAACTTGTTCTATCGGCCGATGAAATCATGAAGAGCCCTGGAATTCCTGAGAAGAATGAGCTCGTAAAAAAGATTAGAGAAAAAGGAATAAGTATTATCAGTGAAGTGGAGTTGGCTTATCGGTATAAAGGGAATAGTAAAATAATTGCCATTACTGGCAGCAATGGCAAAACAACTACTACTGCATTAACCTATCATATTTGTAAGCATGGTGGCGCCGATTGTGCAATGGTTGGAAACATTGGTTATTCATTTGCTAAACAAGTGGCATTGGATCCTAAACCATTGTATATAGCTGAAATCAGTTCATTTCAATTAGACGACATCAAAACTTTTAAACCAGATGTAGCAGTACTTACAAATATTACAGAAGATCATTTAGATCGTTACGATTATAAAATGCAATTGTATATAAATAGCAAATTTAGTATTACAAAAAATCAAACTGCTCAGGATGTATTCATCTATAATATGGATGACCTGGTCACGAGGGAAAATATAAATCAGTATTTCATTCAATCAACACTAGCCCCATTTACCATGAGTAACCAACTGCCAACAGGTGCGTTTTTGGCCAACGCAAAAATGCATTTGAAATGGAAAAACGAAGAAATGAAAATGAGCATCGAGGATTTCGCATTAAAAGGAAAACATAATCAATACAATAGTATGGCAGCAAGTCTGGCGTCCACAGCCGTGGATATTAAAAAGGAAAAAATTAGAGAAGCCCTTCAAACTTTTGAAAGTCTGGAACACCGAATGGAGTCTGTGATGAGTATTAAAGGTGTAGAATTTATCAATGATAGCAAGGCTACTAATGTAAACAGCACATGGTTTGCATTGGAAAGTATGAATAAGCCTATCGTTTTAATTCTTGGTGGCGTAGATAAAGGAAACGATTATGGCTTGTTGAAAGAGCTAGTAAAGGAAAAAGTAAAAGCCATTGTGTGCTTGGGAATTGAAAATCAAAAAATTCATGAGGCATTTGCTGACTTGGTACCTACTATCGTGGATGCCAATTCTGCTACTGAAGCAGCGCAATCGGCTTTTCATTTTGCAGAAAAAGGCGATGTGGTATTGTTGAGTCCAGCCTGTGCTAGTTTTGATTTATTTAAAAATTATGAAGACAGAGGAAAGCAATTTAAACAAGCTGTAAAATCATTGTAATTGTCGGAACCGATTAACATAAAGCAATTCTTTACCCCCAATATTAATACGATGGGCGGCAACCTTGCCAATAAAACCAAGGGCGACCGTGTTATATGGGGTATCGTGGTGATACTTACATTGGTGAGTTTATTGGTAGTATATAGTAGTACAGGATCCTTGGCGTATAAATATAGTAAGAGTACAGAAAGTTATCTCTTTAAGCAGTTTGCTTTTATTATTATGGGTGTCATGGTTATTTATTTTGCACACCGGGTAAATTATACTTTTTACTCTCGGCTTGCTAAATTATTGTATTTGATTTCCATCCCATTGTTGATTTATACCTATTTCTTCGGCGCAAAAATAAATGATGGTAGTCGCTGGATTATGTTACCGGTAATTAATATGACTTTCCAAACTTCTGATTTTGCCAAGCTTGCCTTATTCATGTTTTTAAGCAGACAATTAAGCAGGAAGCAACCAATGATAAAAGATTTTAAAAAAGGCTTTATTCCTATTATCACTCCTGTAGTAATTATATGTTTGTTGATTGCCCCTGCAAATTTATCTACTGCCATGTTGGTGGGTGCAACGAGTATTCTACTCATGTTTATTGGAAGGGTGAGTACCAAGCATATCTTGGCTACTATTGCCTTTGCGTCGATCCCGGTGATCTTCTTGTTTGCTGTGTCATTAAAGTATTATGATAAGGCAAATAATCGTCCCAAAGAATTGCCTGCTGTTTTTTCTGTAGGCCGTGTGCAAACATGGATTGGTAGGGTGCAAACTTTTGTTTATGGCGCCAATGAAGTGAACAGTGAAAAATTGTACCAGACCAACCAAGCGAAAATTGCCATTGCCAAGGGCGGCTTTTTTGGAAAGGGGCCAGGTAATAGTGAGCAAAGAAATTTTTTACCACATAGTTATAGTGATTTTATATATGCCATTATCATTGAGGAGTATGGTTTGTTTGGTGCAGCATTCATGGTATTTATTTACCTGTTGTTTTTATACAGGTGTATTCGCCTCTACAGGAAATGCCCTTATGCATTTGGGGCATTTCTTGCGCTGGCATTAAGTTTTATGTTGGTTATACAGGCATTGGCGAATATGGGTGTGGCGGTGAATGCTTTCCCCAATACAGGGGTAACCCTGCCATTGGTGAGTATGGGTGGAAGTAGCTTCCTTTTTACTTGCTTGTCGATTGGTATCATTTTGAGTGTAGCAAGAAACGTAGAGCAACTGGAAGGGAATGCGCTAGCTGAAGTAACAGTATAGAGTAAACGAAAATAAATTATTTGACTGAGTTAGTTTAAAATGGGCAACAGAATTATCATAGCAGGTGGAGGTACAGGCGGGCATATATTTCCTGCCATTGCCATTGCCAATGCTATTAAAAGGCTGCAACCCGAAACAGTATTTTTATTTGTTGGTGCCCAGGGGAAAATGGAAATGGAAAAAGTGCCTCAAGCTGGATTTCAAATTGAAGGCTTGGATATTGCTGGGTTTAACAGAAGTTCTTTGATAAAAAACATTGCTTTACCCTATAAACTGGCGAAAAGCTTTTTACAAGTAAGGCGCATTTTTAAGCAATTCAAGCCCGACGCGGTGATTGGTGTTGGAGGGTATTCAAGTTATCCTGTATTGCGCTATGCACAATCAATTGGAGTAGCCAGTTTTATACATGAGAGTAATTCTTTTGCAGGAAAAAGCAATCAGCTATTGGGTAAAAAAGCAACCCGCATATTTGTTGCTACTGATGGAATGGAAAAGTTTTTCCCAGTTAAAAAAATTCAGCTTACTGGAAATCCAGTAAGGGCTGCCATTGTGCAATCAACCATACTGCGGGAAGAAGGAATTCGTTTTTTTGGATTGGATCCTGCAAAACAAACCATCCTCTCTATCGGAGGCAGTTTGGGCGCCAAAACGATTAACGAAGCCATTGCTTCATCACTGAATAGTTTTGAAGCAAATAACCTTCAGTTGATTTGGCAATCTGGTAAAACTTATGCTTCAAGGGCAAAAGAAATCATACAGGGCAGTAGCAATATATGGGCGGGCGATTTTATAACTGACATGGAATATGCTTATGCTGCAGCTGACTTGGTAATAAGTAGAAGTGGTGCAATGGCGATTGCTGAATTGTGTGTAGTTAAAAAACCGGTTATCATGGTGCCTTATCCCTTTGCGGCAGAGGATCATCAAACGGTTAATGCACAAAATTTAGTTAATAAAAATGCTGCTTTAATGATTACAGACAAAGAAGCGTTGAATGGTTTGGTGCCTGCCATCATTGAATTGGCAAAAGATGAAGCAAAAAAAACAATGTTGAAAAATAATATTTCAAAGTTAGGCATCACCAATGCGGATGATATCATAGCGCAAGAAATTTTAAAATTAATTAATTGAGCCCAATTGCACATATCGGTAAAATCTATTTCATTGGCATAGGTGGAATTGGCATGAGTGCGATCGCTCGTTATTTTAATGCGAAGGGAGTATCAGTTGCTGGTTACGACAAAACCGAAACCGCTTTAACAAGACAATTGCAGTCGGAAGGGATTCAAGTGCATTTTGAAGATAGTTTGGATTTGTTGGAAAAAGAAGCAGAATTAGTGGTGTACACACCTGCCATTCCTGCGGATCATAAAGAGTTGAATTATTACTTGCAACATGATTATATAGTGGTGAAAAGAAGCGATGTATTGGGTGCCATTACCAACAGTGCATTTAATATCTGTGTAGCAGGCACGCATGGTAAAACAACTACTAGTAGTATGATTGCTCATTTGTTGCAAGACAGTGGCTATGGTTGTAATGCATTTTTGGGAGGTATAGCGGTGAATTATAATAGTAATTTCTGGAGAAGCGACAATAATGTATGTGTGGTAGAAGCGGATGAATACGATCGTAGTTTTTTGAAATTAAATCCAGATATAGCAGTCATTACTGCCATGGATCCTGATCATCTTGATATTTATGGTACGGCAGAAAATGTAGAGCAAGCGTTTATTGATTTTTCTGCAAAAATAAAATCGGGCGGATTGCTGTTGAGTAAATATGGATTAAAAAGAACGATGGCACTGAAGGGAGATCGTTTATTCACTTATCATCTCGATCATGCTTTTGCAGATGTTCATGCAGAAAACATTGGCATGTTTAATGGCTCTTATCAATTTGATGTTGTAACGAAAGAATGGCAATTGAAGGAAGTGGTCCTGCATATGGGCGGTTTGCACAATATTGAGAATGTACTCGCTGCTATTTTCATTGCACATACCCTTGGAATAACTGATGAGAAAATAAAAGCAGCAGTAGTATCCTTTAAAGGAGTGAAACGACGCTTTGAATATGTAATTAAAAACGAGGAGACGGTTTATATAGATGATTATGCACATCATCCTGACGAATTGGCTGCATTGTTGAATGGCGCCCGGAAATTATTCCCGGATAAAAAATGTACCATCATTTTTCAACCGCACCTCTTTAGTAGAACAAAAGATTTTGCAGATGGATTTGCTACAAGTTTGGACATTGCTGATGAAGTTATTTTGTTGCCGATTTATCCCGCTCGTGAAGTACCAATGGATGGGGTAAGCAGCACAATCATTTTTGATCAAATGCATCAACCCAATAAGTATATGATGCAAAAAGAGGATGTATTAGAGTGGGTCAAAGAAAATAAAATTGATTTATTGATTACGGCAGGTGCTGGTGATATTGATGTATTGGTATCAACAATTAAAAAAAATATTGAAAACAAATAATAGTCTCACTGGAGATAATGATGACAGAAAAAAAACGATATGGGTTTAAGGATATTTTAATCAGTGCCTTTTGGCTATTGACCAGTGCAGGCCTGATGCTGCTGCTGGTAGCTGCTGTGCGCAATAAAGATAGTCAACGATGTGTAGCAGTAGATATTCATATCAGGGGCGTTCAAAATAATTTTTTCATTGATGAAAAAGATGTCCTAAATGGCTTGACAGTATTATCAGGTAGTAATCCGATTGGAAAAATTTGCAGCAGTTTCAACTTGCGCCAGATGGAAATTGAGCTGAAGAAAAATATTTGGATTGCAGGGGCGCAATTGTTTTTTGATAATAATGGAGTATTGGTGGTGGATATAGATGAAAGGGAACCGGTAGCAAGAATATTTACCAATACTGGGGCTACTTATTATATCGATCATGGGTTAATGCGCCTTCCGTTGAGCGAAAAATTTTCTGCGAATTTGCCGGTGTTTACAGGATTTCCTACCGATCAGATTATTCTTTCAAAAGCGGATAGCAGTTTATTGCAAGATATCCGTAATCTAAGTTTGGCCATACAGAAAGATTCTTTTTGTAATGCATTGATTGATCAGGTAGATATTAATGTAGAAAGAAATTTTGAAATGATTCCCAAAATGGGCAACCAAATAATTTTGTTTGGAGACGCTGGTGACATCGAAGAGAAACTAGCAAAACTGGTATTGTTTTATAAAAACATCCTGCGCCATTCGGGACTGAGTTATTATAGTGTAATCAATTTGCAATACAAGGGTCAGGTAGTGGCAAAAAGAAGGGGGGCAGAAGATATTACGGCCGATTCAATCCGCACGCTACAAATTATGGACTTGATTGCACAACAGGCTGCTACGCAATCGGCCGATTCGGTACGAATTTTTACCGATGATAACAATAATAATACAGCCGACAGTACAATGGTTTTGCAATCCATACAGCGTGATGAAAATGACAATGAGCCTATAGTAGACAATACAACACCAGCATCGGTACCAGCTGTAATACCAGCTAAACCATTGGTGAATAAGCTGGATAATAAACCGGTGCAAACAATAATCACTAATTCTAGGGATAAGCCTGCTAAGCCGAAACCAAGAGTATTGATGCCGAAAAATAATAAATAATAAAAAATACTAAATACACACAAACACAAAACAAATCAATTATGAACCAGGAACAACCCATCATCGTAGGTCTCGATATCGGTACCACTAAAATTGCAGCCATTGCCGGTCGTAAAAATGAATTCGGCAAGCTAGAGATATTGGGCTTTGGTAGAGCCAATAGCAATGGAGTACAACATGGCATGGTGCTCAATATTGACCAAACCATAAAAGCCATCCAACAAGCTTTGGAAAATTGTTATAAGTCGAACCCCGATTTAGAAATCGGTGAGGTATTTGTTGGTATTGCCGGTCATCACATCAAAAGTCTTCAAACAAGAGGAGATATTGTAAGGCAAAGTATTGAAGAAGAAATTCGTCAAGATGAAATTGATCGTTTAGTGGCGGATCAATACCGCACTTATATTCCAGCAGGCGATCAAATCATTGATGTCATTCCCCAGGAATTTACAGTCGATAATTTTCAGAACATCCCTAATCCAATTGGTTATAGTGGTGTAAAAGTAGGCGCCAATTTTCACATCATTACTGGCGATAAAAATGCCATTCGTAATATTAATAGAAGTGTTGAAAAAGCGGGACTTACTACCAAGGATTTAGTACTGCAACCACTGGCCTCCGCTGCAGCGGTAATGTGCGATCAGGATTTAGAAGCAGGTGTTGCCATTGTAGACATCGGTGGTGGTACTACTGATTTGGCAGTATTTTATGAAGGCATTTTAAAACATACAGCTGTAATTCCTTTTGGAGGAGAGAATATTACCAATGATATTAAAACCGGTTTAGGCGTTTTGAAAACCCAGGCCGAGCAAATGAAAGTTCAATTTGGTAGTGCATTGTCTGACGAAGCAAAATCAAATGCCTTCATTACAATTCCCGGATTAAGAGGAATGCCAGCCAAAGAAATTTCTATGAAGAACCTGGCTGCAATCATTCAAGCACGCATGAGCGAAATCATGGATTTTGTAACCTATCATTTGAAACAAGTAGGATTAGATAATCGCATGTTGAATGGAGGTGTAATATTAACAGGTGGAGGATCACAGCTGAAACACCTTATTCAATTAACAGAATATGTTACTGGTTTGAACGCACGTATTGGATATCCCAATGAGCACCTAGCAGGTGGCCATATTGAAGAGTTGTCTAAACCAATGTATAGCACTTGTATCGGACTGATTTTAAAAGGATACAATGACTATGAAAATAAAAACAGACAACTGGATCCCAATTTTGTTGAGATTAAAGTTCCAAGAGGATTACAACAGCAACCAGTAGACGAAAAATTAGATATTCCTGAAGAGTCTAAGGAGCTTAAAATCAAAAACAGAAAAACACTTAAAGGTTTTATGGATTCCTTCAAAATAGGTTTAATCGATCTATTCAAGGAAGAGGAAGATGCTAAGTTGTAAGCATTTTAACCAATTGATTGACTAACCAAAAATGACGATTCGAGCTCTTATATAACCCATTTATTCAAAACAGCAGCGTTGAAAAATGCCTGCATTATCAAAACAAAAAACTATGATACATTTTGATTTGCCAAAAGAGCAATCCTCTATCATAAAAGTGATTGGGGTAGGTGGTGGCGGTAGCAATGCCGTTAATCATATGTTTTCGCAAAATATAGCAGGCGTCAACTTCATCATCTGTAATACGGATGCACAAGCCATTGCACAAAGCAAAGTGCCCAATAAAATCCAGTTGGGGCCACACCTCACACAGGGGTTGGGTGCTGGTGCCAATCCTGCGATTGGAAGGCAGGCTACAGAAGAGAGCTTGGAAGAAATAAAACGCATTCTTGAAGTAAACACCAAGATGGCATTTATCACTGCTGGTATGGGTGGTGGAACTGGTACAGGAGGGGCTCCTATTCTTGCAAAAATTTGTAAGGACTTGGGCATTCTTACTGTAGGAATTGTTACCACTCCATTTGCATATGAAGGCAAAAAGCGAATCGCACAGGCAGAAGAAGGTGTGATGTTGTTGAAAAATCATGTTGATACATTATTGGTTATAAGCAATGATAAGCTACGGCATCAATTTGGTAATTTAAAAATGAAAGAAGCTTTTGGAAAAGCTGATAATGTATTAGCAACCGCAGCAAAATGTATCACTGATGTTATTAATACAACTGGTCAAATCAATGTAGATTTTGCGGATGTATGTACGGTGATGAGTAATGGTGGCGTAGCCATATTGGGTAGTGCTGTTGCAGAAGGAGAAAACAGGGCACAACAAGCCATTGAAGATGCATTGAATTCACCTTTACTGAATGATAATGATATTCGCGGTGCTAGATGGATACTGATTAATATTACTTCTGCTGAAGGGGAACACGAATACACGATGGATGAAGTAGAAGTGATTCAAAATTACTTGCTAAGTCAGGCAGGTGAGGATACCGATGTGATATTGGGAATGGGGTACGATAGTTCATTGGGCGCAGGTATAGGCATTACTTTAATTGCTACTGGTTTTGAACACAAGGATCCATTTGCTAAAAATGAAAAACCAGCTGAAGCAAAAAAAGATGATAAAATTGTAATGGTATTAGAAATGCCTACTAAGGAAGAGAAAAAGCCAGTAGCTGAAACCATCCCTCCTGTTGCTACAGCAGTGATGGATTTTGATGAACAGGAAGAAGAAAAAGCAATTGCAGAAATAATGGAATTTACTCCAACCAATCAGTTGCAAGAAGAGTTAATGCCAAGAATGTTAGAAGAAGAAATAGTAGTGCCTGCAGTAGAATTACTTAGTAAAACTACTGGGGAAAAAATGGTTACGGAAAAAATATTTTTTGAGATATCTTCGGCATCTGATCAAATACCTGGTGTGGCATTTGATATACCAGAACAAGAAATCCCATCCGATAAAACCAAAGCGCCTGCTAAACCCCAAGTAGAATATTCAATTATTGAAAATAAAGTAACTAGTAATAGTCTCCCTTCGTCAGGAGGTTATTTGGCTAAACCATCACAAATTTACGTGGAGGATGTGCCAAAACAGGAATCCATATCTGTTGATCAACCACTGCCTTTGCAAGAATCGGTTCAGGAAGACGAACCTGCCATGGAAATGCAATTGGTGGTTAAGTCCAGTCAAGCGGCGGAGGAGCCTAACGATGATCAACAGACTCAGCCCAATTTTGTTCCTGTTGTTGAGGAACCTGCGATGCAGGACGAAACAGCGGAGCTTAGGCGCCGGGCTATGGAGCGGTTAACAAAGCTGAGAAATTTATCTTTCAATGCGAATGTAGCTGATCCTAATAATGAGTTTGAAACGGTACCCGCTTATCTCCGCCGCAACATGGAATTGCACAATTCCATTGCAGATGTAGAAAGTTTTTATAGCGATTATTCCGTAAAAACGGATGAAAACAATAATGCGGCTATCTCTACCATCAATACTTTTTTAGACGGAAAAAAACCTGATTAAATATAACTGCCGGTGACATTCGTCACCGGCAGATTGGTATAAACTCTTTTTGTTTGTGTTCCTACCTACTACCAATGGGTAAAGGTATTTAGTAAAAATGACCCCACTGATGTGGGGTTGTTTTTTGTTATTAGTTATTACGAATAGCAAATATCATTTCATCTAAGTATTCGCCATTCTTGAAAAAGGCTTTTTCCATGAAAGCTTCTAATTTAAAACCGGCTTTCTTTAACACTTTCTGAGAAGCAATATTGTTGCCAAATGGTCGGGCAAATATGCGATTGATGTCGAAATTATTAAACCCATAACTCACCATTTGTTGTACTGCTTCCGATACGATGCCCTTGCCCCAAAAGGGTTCGGCTAGCCAATAACCCAGTTCCATATTCTTGCAATAGAGGTCTGATTGCGGGTGTAGTCCAATTCCACCCACGGCTTTTCCCTTTACAATGATGGCAAAAATCGAGCAAGGTTTTCTGCTACTGGCCATTTCTATAAATTTTAAAGCATCCTCTTCCGTATAAGGATGGGGGAATTGATTGGTCATGAATACCGCAATATTTTGGTTATTCGCTGCCTCTACAAGATTTGATACATCGTCCTGTTGCCAGGGCCTGAGTGAAAATTCCATTTATATCGATTGAATGACTAAGTTAAGATATTTGTGTCCACTACTTATAGGTAGATGGCTGGGTTAAATTATTTCTCTGTTTAATTTCAATTTTCACTCTACATTTGTAAGGTTTTTGAAAAAGGGATTCAGTAGAATAGCCCTTCAATTATACGGACCTATTATAAAATTACTATTCGTGGGCAAACATATTAATAAAATTAGTGCAGCTGGTTTAATCATTGCATTAGGAATTATCTACGGTGATATTGGAACTTCTCCCTTGTACGTATATGATGCAATAATCAACAGCAAGCCCATTGATGATTTGCTGATTATTGGCTCATTAAGTTGTATTATATGGACACTAACCCTTCAAACAACCATTAAATATGTACTGCTTACCTTAAGAGCAGACAATCGAGGGGAAGGGGGCATTTTTTCTTTATATACTTTAGTACGTCGTCAAAAAAAATGGTTGGTATTGCCTGCTATGATTGGAGGTGCAGCTTTGTTGGCCGATGGCATGATTACACCCCCCATCTCTGTAACATCTGCAGTAGAAGGTTTGCGCAATATTCCTAGTCTGGCATCCATTCATCAAAACACGATTATTTATATTGTTATTGGCATCATGGTCATTTTATTTGCCATGCAGCAGTTTGGATCTGCAGGTATTGGGAAGTTGTTTGGTCCCATTATGTTTATATGGTTTGCTATGCTAGCCGTGTTGGGCATCAGTCAGATTCCAGAATATTGGAGTGTTTTTAAGGCCTTCAACCCAGTTTGGGCATTTCGATTATTGACACAATATCCCCATGGTTTCTGGTTATTAGGGGCTGTCTTTTTATGTACGACTGGAGCAGAAGCCTTATATAGTGATTTGGGCCATTGTGGAAGAAAAAATATCAGGGTATCCTGGATCTTTGTTAAATCTTGTTTAGTTATTCATTATTTGGGACAAGGTGCGTGGTTATTGAGTCATCATAAGGCAGCTGTATTTGCAGCAAAAGCTGATTTGCCTAAATTAAAAGTCCTATTTCCACAAGCTGAGGAAATCATCAAACCAATTTATGGTATGATGCCAACTTGGTTTGTATTTCCAGGTATTATAATAGCCACAGCAGCTGCAATTATTGCCAGCCAAGCTTTGATCAGTGGCTCCTTTACTTTAATAAGTGAAGCTATGCGCTTGAATCTTTGGCCTAAAATGCGCATTAAATATCCAACAGAAGCAAGAGGTCAATTGTTTATTGCAGCCATCAATACGATGCTATTTTTTGGTTGTGTTGGAATCGTGTTATTTTTCAGGGAGTCTGGCAAAATGGAAGCTGCCTATGGCTTGGCAATTACATTATGTATGTTGGCAACAACAATCCTGTTCGCCAATTTTATGATAACAAGAAGAAGCAAACCCTTTTTTATATACCTTTTTCTATCGGTATACTTGGCCATCGAAATAGGATTCTTAATTGCCAACCTTGATAAATTTCCACATGGTGGGTATGTAACATTGATTGTAGGGGGTACCTTATTTATTATTATGTATGTATGGTATCGTGCCCGTAAAATTAAAAATAGGTATGTTGAATTTGTGAAGTTGGAAGATTATATATCTAACCTAGAAGAACTAAGCAATGATAGCACAGTTCCTAAATATGCTACACACTTGGTTTATTTATCTAGTGCTAATAATAGTAAGGAAATTGAACATAAAATTATTTACAGCATTTTGCGCGGCAAACCAAAACGTGCAGATATTTATTGGTTTGTACATGTAGATACGATTGATGAACCTTATACCTGCGAATACGTAGTCGACCATATTATTCCCAATGATATTATTCGGGTAGAATTTAGATTAGGATTTAGAGTGGCACCCAAGATTAATTTAATGTTCAAGAAAGTGGTGGAAGACCTAGTGGCCAATCGGGAAGTGAATGTTACCAGCCGCTATGAAAGCCAGCAAAGAAATAATGTGGTAGGTGATTTTCAATTTGTGGTGATGGAGAAATTCCTTAGTCAGGACAATGAATTGCCATTCTTTGAAAGGGTTATTATGCAACTGCATTTTACATTGAAAGAGTTATCACTGAGTGAGGAAAAAGGATTTGGTTTGGAGCAAAATAATGTTGTGGTGGAAAAATTCCCACTAATTGTTGCGCCATTTTCTAAATTAAAATTAAGCAGGATTTATACGGATGAGGAAGATTTTTAGGATAGAAATCTTCTAGTTAGTATTGTTCATTTCTTATTAAAGCATATATAAAGCTTGCTTTCCATCTTCATCTATATCATTGCGGGTATTGTAGCACTTTCTGTTATAGCTTATTTTGTGCAGGAGAAATTCATTTTCAAGCCTGAAAAACTGAAGCAGGATTTTAAGTATATATATGATGTCCCATTCGAAGAATTATTTTTTGATGTAGAACAAGGCGTTCGAATAAATGGGTTGCATTTTAAAGTAAACAAACCACTTGGGTTAATTCTTTACATTCATGGCAATAGTAGGAGCATTAAAGGCTGGGCCAAATACGCAAAAGATTTTTATCGCTATAATTATGATGTAGTGCTGGTAGATTATCGGGGCTTCGGAAAAAGCACGGGTAAACGCAGTGAAAAGAATTTGATGAAGGACATGCAATTTGTGTATGATACACTTGCGGTCAATTACCATGAGCATCACATGATAATTTATGGCAGAAGTATGGGAAGTGGCTTTGCCTCTAAATTGGCTTCTGATAACAAACCTCGGTATTTGATATTAGATGCACCTTATTTAAGTTTCAGAAAAGTAGTTGAACGATTTTTGCCAATACTACCGGTAAAGTATGTACTCAGATATCATTTGCGAACCGATAAATGGATAGGGAAGGTCAATTGCCATACCTATATTTTACATGGTACCCTCGATTGGCTAATTCCAATTCGACACAGTGAGGAATTGCAATCGATTAATCCTCGTAAAATTACATTGATTCGCATACAAGGTGGCGGTCATAATAACCTGCCCAGCTTTCCTGAGTACCATAATTTTATTCGGGATATTTTACAATACTGATACCAGGAAACATGAAAAATAAATTCCTTCGCTGGAGTATGATCGCATTACTGACCTATGTTTTCATTGGTATGGCATTGTATTTCCTGCAAACCTTATTTTTATTTCATCCGGTTTCGTTACCCTCCAATTATGCTTTTAATTTTAAAGTTCCTTTTAAGGAAATTAAAATACCCTTTGAAGGATCCGATAGCATCGATTTGGTGAAATTTTTGCCCCGCGATACTGTTTGCAAAGGAGTGGTAATTTATTTTCATGGGAATAAACAAAACATAGAACGATATGCAAAGTTTGCAGATCGGTTTACTCAAAATGGTTATGAGGTTTGGATGGAAGATTATCCGGGTTATGGCAAGAGCAGGGGTAGTCGGTCCGAAGATAAATTATATCAACAGGCGCTATTGATTTATCAATTGGCAGCAAAAGAATTTACCTCCAATCGTATTATTATTTATGGCAAATCATTCGGCACCGGCATTGCAGCGTACACTGCCTCTACACAAGAATGTAAAAAACTAATTTTAGAAACGCCTTATTATAGTATTCCGGCACTCTTTGATTGTTATGCACCCATCTATCCAACCAGTATACTTTCTATTTATAAGATTCCTACCTATCAATATTTGCAAGTGGTTAAAGCACCGATCAGTATTTTTCATGGTACTGCCGACGGAGTGATTCCATATCGAAGTGCCAGCCGTTTGAAAAATGTTTTAAAAAGCAAGGATGAATTCATTACCATCGAGAAGGGCACCCATCATAATTTGAATGAGTATACTTTGTTTCAGGAAAAGTTAGATAGTTTATTGCATTAATGAGTTAGGCTATTTCTTTCAGGTTAACTTTTGACCTAGCTACATTTAATTCGTATTGCCCACCTACTTTTAAGGCGAAATTTTCTTTTTCATGACTTACCGGAAATTCATAGCATACCGGATAAGTACAGTCTGCAATAATAGCTCTGATAACTTCCTGTACAGTTTGTCCAAAGGGCCGGTCAGTATCTTTTATATCGGTGAATCCCCCAATGATGAGTCCTTTTAAAGCCTGCAGTTTGCCGCTTCTTTTTAGCTGGTACAGCATTCGGTCGATATTGTAAATCTGTTCTCCAATATCTTCTAAGAATAAAATTTTATCTTTCGTGTCTACTTCACTGTTAGTGCCTATCAAATGTGTAAACAAGCTTAAATTTCCACCAACCAGCTCTCCACTGACTTTCCCTTTTTTATTAAATGGGTGCGAATTGGTTGTATAACTGGCTTTTTTGCCAGTAATTGATTTGTACAAAGATTGGTTAAACTCGTTCAGTCCATCGGCAAAGGCCGCCGCCATGGGCGCATGCAGACTGGCTATTTTAAATTTGCTGAACAAATGACAATGTAGAACTGTGATATCACTGAATCCAATAATCCATTTTGGTTTTTTGCGAAAGCGACTAAAATCCAATTGCTCGATAATTCTGCCCGTACCATAACCTCCTCTAGCACAAAGGATGGCATGTATGCTGTCATCGTCCAGCATGGCCTGCATTTCATCTCTTCTCTCTTCATCTGTGCCACTGAAATAATTGTTGGATTGGCTGCCAAGCGTATTGCCCACCATCACTTCAAACCCCCATTTTTGCAATTGTGCAATGCAGGATTGGGCTTTTTCTTTAATCATATAGCCTGCCGGACAGGTGATGCCAATGGTTTGGCCCTTTTTTAGATAGGGGGGAAGCAGCATAAATATTGTATTTTTACTCTTTAACAGCAAGTTATGCGATTAATTTATTTCCTGGTTTTTTTTACACCAATATTCTCTGTAGCACAGGGGCCTGCCTGTAGCACAGTTCCAGGAATGACACCAAGCACAGCCATTGCAGTTTGTGGTACAACCGTCTTTACTCAAACTGCAGTGAATAATTGTACAGGTCCGAATATGCCGCATTCGGGTTGTGTAACAGATGTAATTACTTCCAATAATTCTTTTTGGTATAAATTTCATTGTTATCAATCTGGTACCCTTGGGTTTATTATCACTCCCGCAATTAACTCCAATGATTTTGATTGGGAGATGACTGATATAACGGGACATAACCCAAATGATGTATTTACAGATGCGACCTTACAAGTATCCTATAACTTATTTGGTAGTTCTACAGGTAATAATGGAGCCACGGGTTGTTCTAATGCAGGCAATTCGGATATGACCTGTTCGGGTGAAGTTGGTTTGCGATTTAATAGGATGCCCGCCATCACTGTTGGGCACGATTATTTATTAATGGTGACCAATTGGAATGGTGTAGGAGGGTATAACCTGGACTTCTCTGGTGGCACCGCAGTTATTTCTGATCCCATACCTCCTCATATTACCAATATTGATGCTGGTTGTAATTCCATTAATATCAGTTTTTCAAAAGATGTATTGTGTACCAGTGTTACCAATAGTGGCTCTGAATTTTTAATTCAGCCAGGTAATTTTACCGTTAACAATATCAGTTCCGATTGCTCCAATGGTGTTAATTCTATTAGAGGAATGACCCTTAATCTTCCAGCTTATCTGCCCCCTGGCAATTATCAATTAATCGTCAATAATGGTACGGATGGTAATAGTTTTTTAGATGCTTGTGGTAATGCTATTGCAGCTGGTACGGCCTTCCCTTTTATAGTAAAAAAACCCTTGGCTTTCTTTAGCTCTAATAGCCCAGTGTGTGCTGGTAATCCGATGTCTTTTATAAGTAATAGTGATCCTATTCCAGGTAATACCATTGGATCTTGGCATTGGGATTTTGGTGACATTAGTGGATCTACACTTTCAAACCCATCTCATACTTATGCTACTGGTGGTACTTTTACTGTTAAACATTGGATTGTAAATAGCCAGGGATGTTTTAGTGATACAGCTACACAATTAGTCACTGTACATTCATTGCCAACTGCTTCCTTTACTGCCATGCCTGTGGCGGGTTTTCTTTGCGCAGGCGCTGATATTTTATTTACCAGTACTTCACTTGCAAATAGCGGAGCCATTAATAATTGGAGTTGGGATTTAGGGGATGGTACATTATTCAATCTCAATAATGGCAATCCATTTACGCATGCATATGTAAATGCAGGCACCTATACTGTTACCCTAGTAGTAACAACAGATGCAGGTTGTATAAGTATTATTTATTCTCAGCAGGTTATTATACATCCATTGCCAGTTGCTAATTTTATTCATACTCCAGCCTGCTTGCCCAATGGGCTGGTTACTTTTACCAATACCACTAACATCGCCAATGCAAGTCCATTGGTTTATGCATGGAATTTTGGAGACCCTTCCAGTGGAACCAATAATACTAGTATACTTACTAATCCAACCCATTATTTTTCTACTGCAGGCCCATTCACAGTAAGTTTATTAGCAACTAGCCAAGCTGGTTGCGAAAATAGTATTAGCCTACCCATCATCGATGTATATGCACAAGCCCATGCAGATTTTACAGTTAATCCCGAAAACTGCTTGAATGATGCAACATTATTTACCAGTACGAGCGATCCGCTTGCGGGAAATACAATTGCTTCTTGGCATTGGGACTTTGGTGATGCACAGGGTTCTTTCTTGCAAAATCCTTCTCATACCTACGCAACGGCGGGTACCTATACTATTAAACATTGGATTGTTACAGGACGTGGTTGTAATAGCGATACCATGACCAAAACAATTGTGATCAATCCATTACCTACTGCCCAGTTTTCGGTCAGTGCACCAGGTTGTGAAACGCGCCAAATTAATTTTACAGATGCTTCTCTTGCCAATGTTGGAACAATTGCCAGTTGGCAATGGAATTTTGGAGATGCTACTAGTGCAACTCAACAAAACCCAACACATATATATGCCACAGCAGGTTCTTATAATGCAAGTTTGGTGGGGGTAACAAATAAAGGTTGTACAAGTGCAGCATTTACCTTGCCAGTCAATGTACATCCTCAGCCAATTTTAGGGTTTATCAATCCTGAAGTTTGTTTAACAGATGCCTCTGCTCAGTTCATTGATACAAGTAAGGTGACATTGCCTGATGTAATTAATAGCTGGCTTTGGAATTTTGGCGATCCAGGATCGGGTATTCTCAATAGTTCCATATTGCAAAATCCCACGCATACCTACCATGCGGTTGGATTGTATGCCGCAACCTTGACAGCTACTACCGATAAGGGATGTACGCAAACAATTAGCCAACAGTTTACAGTAAATGGCGATATTCCCGCGGCTAATTTTAATCCACTTAATCCTACTACCTTATGTGCCAATGATTCCATCGCTATTCAGGATGCGAGTACGGTTAATTTTGGGAATATTACTACCATAGAAATTTATTGGGATGCAATTAATCAGCCTTTGGTATTAGAAACCGATATTAATCCATTACCAGGTAAAATTTACAAGCATCTTTATCCACTCTTTAATAATCCGCTGACAAAAACTTTTACCATACGCTATCGAGCCTATTCTGGTGCTACTTGCGTCAATGATAAAATAAAAACCATTGTTGTTAATGCTGCACCATTACTGCAGTTTACTCCTATACCGCCTACTTGTTTGGATGCTTTGCCCTTTCAAATTACGCAGGCTACTGAAATAGCAGGCGTACCAGGTACGGGCATTTTTACAGGACCTGGAATTAGCGCTGCAGGAATATTTAATCCAGCTATTACTGGCCCTGGTACTTTCCAATTTTTGTATACATATACTTCTACCGCTGCCGGCTGTACCGATACTATTAGTAATGCCATTATTGTATGGGCGCCACCAGTGAGTGATTTTACAGTGAGTGCACCTGTTTGCGAAACAAAGAATATTGATTTTACCAGCACTGCTAGTACACCTGTAGGAAGCTTGACCACTTGGACATGGAATTTTGGGGATGGCTCACCCTCTTTAATTAGAAATTCGGCTAGCACATTTACGCATACTTTTCAAAATGCTGGAACCTATACGGTGTCTTTAATAGTAACTACCAGTAATGGCTGTATCAGTATTGCTACAACAAAACAAGTGGTGGTGAAACCTCAACCCAAACCAAATTTTAGTTTTACGGCCAGTACTTGTTTGCCCAATGCTTTAGTACAGTTTACAGACTTAAGTACCATTGCAGATGGAACGCAAAATCAATTTACTTATTTGTGGAATTTTGGAGATCCATTGTCTGGTATTAATAATAGTTCTACTGCTATCAATCCCTTACACCAATATAGCGCTGTGGGGCCTTTCACTGTTCATCTACAAATTATAAGTGGTGCAGGTTGTGTACAGGATACTGCTATCATTGTTAACAGTATTCATCCTCAACCCAAGGCCGATTTTACAATTAGTAATGCTGCTATTTGTTTGGGTACACCTATTGTGTTTATTGATGCTAGTACTACCGGTGGTGCACCCATCAGTTCCTGGCATTGGTTGATGGGAGATGGCGGTACAGGGAATGCCCCGCTTGTTACGCATCAATATACT
>CAIOIZ010000069.1 GCA_903858475.1 uncultured Bacteroidota bacterium | reverse complement strand
TCCTAACCTAAGAAAAACACCGGCTTCCGATTCCTGTGAACCGCAACTAAGAAACAATTCGAAGCCAAATACAAAACCCCGGTAATCACCGGGGTTTTGTATTATATAATATCCAACCATGAATGGTTGCTTTAATAATTAAAGACAGTTTTATCCTTTATTATAAGTATGAATACGTAATATCATTGTGTATAAACAGCCAATTATTCAACAAGGGGGGCTAATTGTTTGAATTACTAATAAAACCTGCTTAGTTTTACTACAGAATATATCCAATACCTAAAAAAACACCAATCCAACATCCAAAAACCAGGCTTCCAGTTCCTATCAATTGAGCAAACGAATTATATAGAAGCCAAATAAAACCCAGGTAGATTACCTGGGTTTTATTTTTAAATCAATTTGCAGCTTAGCAAGAAGTCTATTATAGATTATGTATCCTATTTAAATGTACCTGTCTTATTTATCCAATTCCACTTGTGCTGGACCCGTAATTACAATTTCTGGTTTCCCTTTGTAATCAATAAGCCTGCCTGTTACACAAACCTTTTTATCATTGTATAAATCATAGGGGGCTATTTTGAAATTCGCAATATCCTTGGTAAATATGAGCACCGTTAATGGAGCGTGCGGATAAGCCGCTCCCATATTCATAAAAGTAATATTGCTGGTTGTTTTAACGCCATGCACTTTGGCACAAACCGTTACCGAGTCGCCAATATGTTGTGCAACAGAATCAATAGAAATCCTGGATTGGCAATAGGAAATATTCACTACCAAAAGAGATAGTAGGACTATGGTTGTTTTTCGCATACCTAAATGTAATAGGTTTTAATGGATATCCTTATAAAATCAACTTGCCATATTGCTTAAGGCCACTGCAATCGAAGCCCCGGCGGCCGCATTTTGTTTAATCAATGCAATATTGGTTTCTAAACTTTCTCCTTTGGTATGATCGGCAATATATTTCAACAGAAAAGGTGTAATCTCTTTACCCCTTACCGATTGCTGTGCAGCTGCTACCAAAGCCAATTGAATATGCAGTTCCATTTCATCTGCAGGCATCTCATTTTCGGCCGCCACCGGATTGGCAATTAAGACCGAACCCTCTAATCCCATCGACCATTTGGCATCTAGCAGGGCTGCTATTTCAGCAGGGCTGTCCAACCTTAACGGTGAAGCATAACCGCTTTTTCGAGAATAAAAACTAGGAAAAGCATCCTGCCCCATAGTCACCACTGGTATCCCCTTGGTTTCTAAATATTCCAATGTTAGTCCAATATCTAAAATAGATTTTACCCCAGCAGATACCACCGCCACAGAGGTTGCTGCCATTTCTGTTAAATCGGCCGATATGTCCATACTGGTCTCTGCCCCCCGGTGTACACCACCAATACCGCCTGTTACAAATATTTTTATTCCCGCCATCGAAGCAATGCGCATGGTAGCCGCCACCGTAGTAGCACCATACAAACCCTTGCTAATTACATAAGGCATGTCTCTTAAACTCACCTTCCACACATCTTTTGCCTTACCAAAGTAGGCTAGCTCTGTATCGGTTAAACCCACATGACAACGTCCGCCAAAAATGGCAATCGTAGCAGGCACGGCACCTTGCTCCCGTATCGCCTGTTCTACCGCCCTGGCTGTTTCCACGTTTTTCGGGTAGGGCATACCGTGAGAAATGATGGTAGATTCTAAGGCTACAACCGGACGATGCTGCAAAAGCGCAGCTTGTACCGATGGCTCAATGGTTAAATAAGATGGTATCAACGTGGATAATATTTATTTACTTGTGCTAGTAATTTTTCTTGATTCAAATGGGTGGCAATGGCCCCGTTTACCTGTAGAATTTCCGCAGACAAAGTATGCGCTAACCGCAAACAGTCTTCATCGTTTAATCCAAGGTGTTTACCTAAGATATACCCCGATAAAGAACCATCCCCGGCCCCGGTACAATCCACCACTTCTATATCAGGCGCATGCAAACTGATGCTTTTTTCCTTGGTATACAAGGCTGAGCCTTGCTTACCATTGTGCAACCATATTTGCTGCACCCCCTTGTGTAATAATTCTTCCACTTGCAACTGTGTGAGAAAAGCTTTATCGGAACACAATACCGGCAACTCGTCTTCATTGGGAGTAATCAAATACAATCCATCCAAATTTTCATTTTTAAACTTACTGGCTGGCGGCACCGATACGGGTTCCAATATAAACGGAATACCCGTTTCTTTACTAAAGGTCAAGAGCCATAGCACCGTTTCTACCGATACGTTGGCATCGGCTAATAAATAAGAAGCTGTTTTTAATAAAGGAAGTTGCGATTGTAAATGTTCGGGCGTAATCAAGTGATTGGCGGCATTGGTTAAAAATGCAGAAAATAAGGAACCGTCTGCATTTAATATACCTGTATACTTACCCGATAACCCTTCGCGCGTGATAGAGCCATCCAGTTTTACACCCGCTGAAGTACAGCTTTTTTTAAGCCAATCGCCATCACTATCATCTCCAAAAACACTGATCAACTGTACAGGCACTCCCAATATTCCCAATTGCTGTGCTATATTTCTACTCACCCCCCCTGCCGTCTTGGTAACAGTAGCATCATTGGTGGTGGCATGCAATAATTCGGTGCTGGCGTGAAATAATTCATCTACCAAAGCTGCACCAATACAAATGACAGGATTTTTCATGCTGCAAAAATAACAAGTTTAATCAGCCTTTTTAGTGAACCTGATGAAAAGCAGGCCATTATTGCTTAAAAAACTTTGAAAAAAGCCAAGCCCAAGTCATTTATATAAAAAATTTGATAAGAATCATATAAAGACATGACCGAATAACTATTTTATGCACAGAATTATAGCAACTTTTACGCAACGATTGAACCAAACTATATGGACACGATAAAAATCAAAACTCCCAAGGAAAGGAAAGTGAAGGGAAAAGTTGAAATCAACATCCAAAAATGTAAAGGCTGCGAACTTTGTCTTACTGCCTGCAAGGAAAATGCACTAAAACTATCCGACAGCATTAATATCAAAGGCTATCGATACATGATTGCCAACAACGATTTATGCACCGGCTGCGTGAACTGTGCCATCATTTGTCCGGATGCTGTTATCTCTGTTTTCCGCACCCACCCCAAGAAAAAACCTGTAGATATTACTCCAGAAAACATAAAGGACACCATCAAATCCATCGTGATTTAAAGTGTTCCTGTTATTATAATTGAATGATAAATATTATTGCATGGAAGCTAAATTAATGAAAGGTAATGAGGCACTGGCAGAGGCCGCCATTCAAGCGGGCTGCGATGCCTATTTTGGATATCCCATTACACCCCAATCTGAAGTGCTGGAATACCTGGCCGTTGAAATGCCCAAACACAATCGCATTGTTATGCAAGCCGAAAGTGAAGTGGCCTCTATTAATATGGTATACGGCGCTGCTGGTGCTGGCTTTAGGGCCATGACCAGCTCCTCTTCGCCCGGTATTAGCTTAATGGCAGAAGGTATTTCTTATTTGGCCGGAGCCGAACTTCCTTGTTTATTGGTAAACGTAAATAGAGCCGGTCCTGGTTTGGGCACCATTCAACCCGGTCAAGGTGATTATTTTCAAGCAACAAAAGGAGGTGGTCATGGGGATTATAGAATGATTGTATTAGCACCCGCCTCTGTTCAAGAAATGGCTGACCATGTTTTTTTAGGCTTTGATCTCGCCGATAAATATTGTAATCCCGTAATGATATTATCAGATGGGGCCATTGGACAAATGATGGAAAAAGTAGTATTCCAACCCTATATACACAACAAAGTAGATAAGCCCTGGGCAACCGTGGGCAAACCTGCCAGCCGAAATCGCAACTTCATAACGTCCTTGCATATACGCCCTGAAGACATGGAAGTGCAGAATCAAAAACTGCTCGACAAATACAACCTCATGCGCAAACAAGAAGTGAGGTATGAAGAGTTTCAAACTGAAGATGCTGAATACCTATTTGTGGCCTATGGACTCAGTTCTCGCATTTGTCAAAAAGCCGTTGATCTAGCTCGTGAAAAAGGAATCAAGGTTGGTTTGTTTAGGCCAATCAGCCTCTTTCCTTTCCCCTATCAACGACTTGAAGTGTTGGCCAGCCAGGTTAAACTAATGCTGAGTGTAGAACTAAACACAGGGCAAATGGTAGAAGATGTGCAACTGGCGGTAAAAGGAAAAGTACCAGTTGAGTTTTATGGTCGGCTAGGCGGTATGATTCCAACACCAGAAGAAGTATTACTTCATTTAGAAAAACTAATGCAATAAATTATGCCAACAGAAGAATTATTATTGCCCGAAACAACCGTCACTGCCAGCTGCGGCGCTGAATGTGCAATAGAAACCTACGAAGAGGTTTATCGCAAACCCGCCACACTGGTGGATGTGAATATGCACTATTGTCCGGGTTGCGCACATAGCTTAATACACAAACTCATAATGGAAGTGGTGGAGGATATGGATATACAAGAAAAAACCATTGGCATCGCACCGGTAGGTTGTTCTGTATTTGCTTACGATTATATGGATATTGATATGCAAGAAGCAGCACATGGAAGAGCGGCGGCGGTGGCAACAGGTGTAAAAAGATTAATGCCCGATAAATATGTATTCACCTATCAGGGTGATGGCGATTTAGCCGCCATTGGTATCGGCGAAACCATTCACGCGGTTAACCGTGGAGAAAATATATTAATTGTTTTTGTAAACAATGCGGTATATGGAATGACCAGCGGACAAATGGCTCCCACCACATTGAATGGTATGAAAACCACCACTTCGCCCAATGGAAGAAGCGCTGAATTAACGGGCTTACCAATAAAAGTGGCAGAACTAATGGCTCAACTGGGCGGCGCTTATTTTGTTACCCGACAAACCATTAGTAGTCCCAATGCAGTACGCCGTACAAAAAAAGCGCTCCTGCAAGCATTTCAATATCAAACATTAAAAAAAGGAACCTGCTTTATAGAAATACTAAGCAATTGCCCCAGCAATTGGAAAATGACACCCATTGAATCTATGAAATTTATTGATGAGGAAATGGCGAAAACTTTTCCATTGGGTGATATCAAGGTTCCGGTAACAATTAATACAAAAACAGAAGGAGGTATACAATGATGCTCGAAGAATTAATCGTAGCCGGCTTTGGCGGTCAAGGGGTTTTGTCAATGGGTATGACCCTTTCCTATGCGGGCATGGTAGAAGGAAAAGAAATTTCATGGATGCCTTCCTATGGTCCCGAAATGCGCGGTGGTACCGCTAATTGTATCACCATTATTTCTGATAAAAAAATCAGCTCTCCCATCATTTCACTGTTTGATACCGCTATTGTATTAAACCAACCCTCCATGGATAAGTTTGGGCCAAGGGTAAAACCGGGCGGTTTGATAATTTATGAATCAAGCAATGTATTAAAGCCCAGCAACCGAACCGATATAGAAATCGTGGGTATACCCGCAGCTACCGAAGCGCTTCTAATGAAGAATGCTAAAATCATGAACATGATTATCCTGGGCGCCTACCTACATAGAAAACCAGTAGTAAGCATCGCGGCGGTATTAGAAGCTTTGAAAAAAGTATTGCCCGAAAAGTATCACCACCTGCTACCATTAAATCAACAAGCCATGGAAAGGGGTGCGGCATTAATGAACGAACTTGCTGTTCCTTGTTAATAGGAGTCGCTTTATTTTTTTAGGGGCACCAATAAGTGCTCTAGTCCATTTATCTTTATTTCATATAGGGTAGCCAATAATATTCCCAGTTTTCCCTTGGGAAAACCCTTTCTTTGAAACCACTCTAAATAAGATACCGGTAAATTACACAGCAAACTACCCTTGAACTTTCCGAAAGGCATTTTCATATTTACCAGCTCTATCAACAATGCACCATTCGTTGTATTTGATAACCTATCCATCTTCAAATGTAAGGATAACAAGAGGCTTTATCAAAGTGGCCTTGATTCAATATTAATAAGATTGGTTTATTAACATTATTATCCATTTAATCCACTTATATGAATTTATAGGCTTTATATTTTTTTTATTAATCAATGTATTTATACATTTATAAAAACAAGTAATAATTAATTCATAGTCTAATTAAACCATCGATGTTTATTTGATTCCTACACGAATGAATACAAAAAATACTACCCAACAAAACGGTTATGAACTAATCAGCCGACACGCATTCGCGGATGTTTTAATCAATAGCAATACACAACAAAAGTCATTACATTCCACTGTTCACGCACCTGCCACATATAGCCTTTGTAGGTTTCACGCAGGCATCGCTCAATCGAGGGCTACTTATCTAACCATACAAATCGGCCTTCATACACATATTACCTTAAAGCCCGATTTTTTACAATATACCAATCACAGTTGCGAGCCCAATGTTTTTTTTAATAGCAGCACCATGGAGCTGGTTACATTGAAAGCAATCGCCCCTGGTGATGAACTAACTTTTTTTTATCCGAGTACCGAATGGGAAATGGCACAACCCTTTGTTTGTAATTGTGGATCCGAAAACTGTATTCAACTTATTAATGGCGCTTCCCACCTAGCATTATCAACATTAAAAAAATACAAACTCACTGATTTTATTGAACAACTATTGATTCAACAATAAGCTGTTTTCTAGTATTGGAACCAACCGCGTTTATGGAACAATTGAACACCTTATTATACCCTGTTCCCCTACAAAAATTGAAAGTATGGGTGTTGGCGCCCTATCTTGAAAGCAAGGATGCCAATATTGATTACTATTATGATTTTAGCCAAAGTATTGAAGAGTATACTCGTTGTTTTGCTGGTCTTGCTATTGATTGGAAATGGAAACCTGTTACCATGAATGATTATGCATTGGTAATTGATGAAATTATCAATGAAAAAAATGCGGGACTTTCTTTTCCGATTGTATTAAATATATGTGATGGCGATGAAGTAAATGGTACACCCGGTATTTCGGTGGTGAAATATTTAGAAAATGCGGGTCTGGTTTATACTGGTGCGGATGCTTTTTTTTATACTATCACCACCTCTAAAATCCCCATGAAACAGGCTTTTGACAATGCGGGAGTGGCCAATGCAAAATGGGCAGCCATCCAAAATATGGCCGATGTTAACGAGGGTTTATTTGAAAAACTTGGAAGACCCCTTATTGTAAAACCATCTGTAAGTGGCGGAAGCATGGGAGTGGGTGTTAAGAATGTAGTTGGCAATCTGCATGAACTACAATCGCAGGTACAAAATATGTTTGATGGATACAGGGGCTGGAATCTTGCTGTGGATGGTATCATTGCAGAATCTTTTATCAAGGGCCCTGAATATACCGTGTTGATTGTTGGATCTTATGATCAACCCGAACTGGCAGCTATTTATACACCAGTTGAAAGAGTTTTTCATCCCTCACTGCCTGAAAATGAAAAGTTTTTAAGTTTTGATCGGCTCTGGGAAATTTATGAAGAAGAAGAAGCGATGCCGCAAAACGGTAATTTTTATGAATACGCAACACCGGATACTATATATATAGAAGCCATTAAAAAACTTAGCTGGGATGCTTTTGTTGCCTGTCGCGGAAAGGGCTATACCAGGGTTGACCTAAGAATGGACTCAACAACACAAGAAATTTACGTATTGGAGGTAAATGCTCAATGTGGATTAAGTGAAGACGAAAACTATACTTCTATTGGCGCCATCCTACGTTTAAGCGATAAAAGCTTTGCGGGTATGGTTATCGCTATTTTGAAAGACGCCTTATTGAGAGCAAAATCAAAAAACAGCCTACCAATAGCCGAGCCTATTAAAAACGATAATTTTTAAACAACAGTTCTAATGAGAGTTTGTGTTCTTGAGCCCGATTATTCTACCAGCAATGTGGATTATAAAAACTATGATCCTCCGCGCGATTTATCCGGTTTTTTGCCCGGAAACCTCGTAGACACGGTGTTTTTAAATAAATTAACTACCTACAAACAGCTCAAAGATTTAAAGAAAAAGAACTACGATATTTTTGTAAACCTCTGCGAAGGCTACCTAGAATGGGAGGTCCCCAGTATTGATGTAATTTACTCCCTAGAGTTATTAAATATGCCGTTTACTGGGCCCAATTCACTTTTATACGATCCGCCAAAAGAATTGATGAAATACGTGGCCTATACCGAAGGAATAAAAACACCGGCCTATGCCCTGATTGAAAATACAGCAGATATTGAAAAGGATTGCAGCCATTTACAATACCCACTCTTCGTAAAACCAGCAAAAGCGGGTGATAGCTTGGGGGTGGATGACAAAAGCTTGGTACATAATATAAAAGAGTTAATAGAAAAGGTTCAAAGCATCATTGATGAATACGGGCCCTTACTAGTAGAAGAATATATTGAGGGGCGCGAGTTTACGGTGATGTTGGCCGCCAATGAAGACGGAAAATCTTGTACCATTTTCAAGCCTGTTGAATATATTTTTCCCGAGGGAAATCAATTTAAAACCTATGCCCTCAAAACATCCGAATTACACCCCAATGCCAATATCGCCTGCCAAGATCCGGTGCTGGAAGCAAATTTGAAAGAAGCTGCTCAAAAAATATTCAAGAGTTTTTCGGGGGTTGGATATGCCAGGCTCGACTTTAGAGTAAACGATCAAAATGAAATATTTTTCCTTGAAATCAACTTTACCTGCTCTGTTTTTTATAAGGATGGTTACGAAGGAAGCGCCGATTATATCCTAAAACACGATGGTTTTGGACAGGCAAATTTCCTGCGCCATATCATCGCAGAAGGCATCGCCCGGCACCAAAGAAAACAGAAAAAATACCAGATGAAGGGCAATTCCATTGCCGGATATGGCATATATGCAACTCGTGATATTAAGTCTAATGAACTGATTTTCAATGGAGAAGAACAAGCTCAGCGGATTGTTACCAAGCGCCATGTGGACCAAAATTGGAATGTTAAGGAAAAAGAAACTTTTGCAAAATACGCCTACCCGATCAGCAATGAGGTATATTTGCTCTGGGATGATAATCCCAGCGGCTGGGCTCCGCAAAATCACAGTTGCAATGCAAATACCGGTTATTCCGGCTTAAATGTAATTGCCTTGAGAGATATCAAAAAAGACGAGGAACTAACCCTCCACTACGCGTCCTTTCTGGATGAAACGATGGAGCCCTTTAATTGTCGCTGTGGTGCACCCAATTGCGGCGGCCTAATTACCGGAACTCCCGGCAATTCTGTTACCATAAGAGAAAAGAAGGCTGCTGTTTAAACCTAACCCATTTATTTCGGTCTTTATTACAACCCGTTAAATCCTGAATTTTTTCGGACCAACCCCTTGTTGCCTGAAATCGAAACAGAAGTAATGAACCATTAGAAGTATTTGTATGAGCCGTTTTCAAATTTTAAGGAGTTTAATGAATAAGCACCGGAACCAACTGGTGTTTACCTATATTTTATTTTCACTCGAAATGTTGGGCGCTTTGCTGCGTCCCTTCTTTTTGGGCGAAGCCATCAACGACCTGCTCAAGGGTTCCTATCGCGGATTAATCGTGCTCTCTTCTGTTCATATTGTATGGTTGCTGATTGGTACTATTCGACACATGTATGATACCAGAACCTATTCTGCCATCTATGTTTCCTTGGTCACCAGGTTTTTGAGTAGAAGAATTTACAAAGCCGATATTAGTAAACTAAGCGCCCACAGTACGCTGGCAAGAGAATTTGTAGATTTTTTAGAATTCGATCTTGTTTATGTAATTGAAGCAATCTATAATTTATTTGGCTCGCTTGTATTGTTGTTCTTTTACGATTCAACAGTTGTGTTATTGTGTATGGCTGTATTGTTGCCGGTTATTTTGATTAGTAAGGTGTATGGCAAAAAAATGATGTACCTCAACAAAAAGAAAAACGACGAACTAGAGCAACAGGTAGATGTTATTAGTAGCGGTGATAAAGAAACCGTTAAACAACACTATAATAACCTTCGCAGCTGGCAGATAAAGATTTCAGATAAAGAAGCAATAAACTTTGGCTTCATGGAGTTTTTGGTAATGATTGTGCTTGGCTTTAGTTTGCTCATTACCTATAAAACTTCGGGGGCTGCAATACTTGCAGGAAATGTAGTAGGTATTTTCTTTTATGTAAGCAATTTTGCAAAAGGGTTGGAAACAATCCCATACACGGTTCAGCGTCTTAGCTCACTATCTGATATCACCCGCAGAATAGAATTACAAGTGGAAGATTTTCCCGAAGATGGTGCGGGCAAAAACCCTATAGATCCGGCTATTGGTATTGTGCCTAGTTTGTAAAATTTAATCCACCTCTTTTTCTTTAATAATTTGATACCAGTTTTTTTCCAAAGGAAGGTATCCGTGATCATAACAATAAAAACAGGTGTGACCCTTTTTTGTTTTCTGCGCGTGTGTGTGGTATTTAAACAAAAAACCTTTTTCTATTAATGTATCGCGATGCGCTTTTTCTTTTTCTTTTCCTGCTTCCTCGACCAACAAATTTTCTAGTATGCGCCTGTTCTTGCAGAGGGCATAATTGACTTTACGAATATGATTGTACACCGGCCCCTTCAATTCGTTGTTGTGAGAAGCCCTGCAATAATCATCACAAAACTTTTTGTCGCTACGCCCCCTTACGGATTTTCCACAAAAAAGGCAGGCCCTTGTTAGATTTGGTGAAAGCATAGTATTAGCAATATTTAAAGGAAAAAGATAGTATGTTTTTTTTAATATATCCGTTTACAAACGGATATATTAGTAAGTAAGAGAATAATCTCCGATTCGGCTGTTTTTACCACCCCATATTTGCCCTGTCTTCGTCATGACGTCTGACGGTAGAATGAAATACATTAGTTAACCGTCGATATTCATTTATCGGCTTAAATTTTAAATCATGAATGCACTAAGAAACAAGGTTCAATTGATTGGTCATTTGGGTGCCAACCCCGAAATTAAAAACACCGAAAGCGGGAAAAAGATGGCGGTCTTCAATATGGCTACAAGCGAAACCTACCGAAACAACAATGGTGAAAAAATCACCGAAACCACTTGGCACCATTTGGTGGCCTGGGGCAAACTGGCAGATATAGCAGAAAAATACCTAATCAAGGGTAAAGAAATAGCTATTGAAGGCAAGTTGATCAGCCGCAACTATACCGATAAGGCTGGCGTGAAAAAATACATCACCGAAGTACAGGTAAATGAACTTCTCCTGATTGGTGGCGAAAAAGCCAACGCTTAATGCAAGACGCAGGTGTTGGCCACACCTGCGTTCTTTTGATTATCCCCTATCTTTATCATCATGGAATTTATCGAGCACAACGAAGTTTTTGATCTGGCCTATCGATTTATAACAGAAACGGCTGAAAATGTTTTTTTAACTGGAAAGGCGGGAACAGGAAAGACTACTTTTTTAAAATACCTCAGAGAAAATGCGGTAAAAAATATTATCGTTGCTGCACCAACCGGTGTGGCGGCTATTAATGCCGGTGGCGTAACACTGCATAGTTTATTTCAGTTGCCTTTTCATCCTTTCCTACCAACCAAAAACCATAAGGAAGAATTAATATCTAAATCGCGTATCGGAAAACAAAGGCTTCAACTACTCCGCAAAATGGAGCTATTAATTATTGATGAAATTAGTATGGTTCGCGCCGATACCATGGACGCCATTGATACCATCTTAAAGCACGTAAGAAAAAACCACACACAACCTTTTGGAGGTATTCAGCTTTTGTGTATTGGTGATTTATTTCAATTACCACCTGTAGCACAAAACCACGAGTGGAGTATTTTAAGTGAATATTATAGTTCTCCCTTTTTCTTCGACAGCATGGCTATTAAAGAACAAATGCCCCTGTTGATTGAATTAAATAAAATATACCGGCAAAAAGAAGACAGCTTTGTGCGGTTGCTCAACAAAATTCGAAACAACCATATGGAGGCGGATGATTTTGAAGACCTGGCGCTTCGCTATCATCCAAATTTTATTGCGGGGCCCGAAGAAAAATACATCACACTCACTTCGCATAATAACCAAGCCGATACAATCAATCAACAAGCATTGTATAAATTAAATGGTAGCGCTTTTAATTATTCCGCTATCGTGGAAGATGATTTTCCCGAAAACATGTATCCCGCCGAGGCCTCCCTGGAATTAAAAGAAGGCGCACAGGTAATGTTTTTGAAAAACGACAATGTCTTTAAAAGATATTACAATGGTAAAATTGGTACTGTTAAATGGTTAGAAGCCGATAAAATTATTGTTGATTGCGACGGAACCGAAATAGAAGTAGGAAAGGAGACCTGGGAAAACAGTCGCTATGTTTTAAATCGCCAAGACGAAAAATTGGAACAAGAAGTATTGGGCTGTTTTACACAATATCCATTGAGGCTAGCCTGGGCTATAACTATTCACAAAAGTCAAGGTCTTACATTTGATAAAGTGATGATTGATGCGGGATCTGCTTTTAGTAGTGGGCAAGTATATGTAGCACTAAGCCGCTGCACCAGCCTTGAAGGTATTGTGCTCTTAAGTAAAATAACCCCTGCGGTAATTTTTAATAATGAAAAAGTAAAGTCAGGACAACAATCCCTCGTGCACCGCGGTTCCTTAACTGAGCGTTTTGAGGGCGCTAGACAAGTTTTTACACAACAGCTTTTAGAAGGTCTTTTTTCGTTTGATGAGTTGGTGATTACAATCGACTATCTATATAATTGCATTGGTCAACACAAAGAAAAATTAAACAACGATGCACAAGAATGGTGTCGGCTATTAAAAGAAAATATATATGCCGATAAGGGGGTGGGCATAAAATTCAATTCGCTCATTGCGTCTCTTATGAAATCTGAAGCGATAGTAGAAAAAAATGAATTATTACAAAATCGAATTACCGATGCTGCCAATCATTTTATTCCCAAACTACAACACTATTTAAAAACAGTTACCCATCACCCACTGATTACAGAACACAAAGAAGCGGCCACGGTAATTAATGAATCCTTGCTTGAACTAGTCGTGTCGATTCATAAAGCAATTTATTATTTAGAAAACTGCCGCATTCCTTTTTCGGTAACCGCTTTTTTGCAACACAAGCTACTATATAGTTTGCCCGTATTTAAGATCAACTGTTATGCAAGCGGAAAAAATCAGACAGTAAAAGACATTGCACATACCGAATTATTCGATACGTTAAAAAGGTGGAGAGACCTGGTTTGTCAGGAAGAGCATTTGCCTATTTATATGGTGGCCAATCAAAATAGTTTGAAAGAAATATGCCTCTATCTTCCAATGCAGAAAAAAGACCTATTACAACTGAGTGGCTTTGGAAAAGCAAAGGTTGAAAAATATGGAGATGATATTCTTGCAGCGGTTGAAAGCTATTGTTTGCGCCATCAAATAGATAGCAATATGGGGGCTTTTGAAACGGTCGTCAAAAAAGAAAAAAAAACCAAGTCCGCTGTAACAAAGGTTGACACCAAAACACAAAGCTTTCAGTTGTTTAAAGAAGGAAAGTCTATTAAAGAAATTGCAAAGGAAAGAGGGTTCACCATTTCTACTATTGAATCGCATTTGGCCCATTTTGTAGAAACCGGCAGTATTGCCATTGGTGAATTAGTCAATCAACAAAAGCAAAATGAAATATTGAAAGCGATAGAAATACACGGCAGACAAAGCCACAAAATTTTATTAGAAAACCTACCCGCCGGAACAAGCTATGGTGAAATAAAATTGGTATTGGCGGCATATCCCGAGTAGCTGCCTTAGAAAGAATAATTATCTTCCAAAATCATCTTGCACCCTCACGATGTCTTCTTCATCACTAGGATTTGAAGCGTCGGAGTGCTGCCATATTTCAGCAACAATTCCCCAATTATCTAATCCAATTAATCGGTGCCTTTCGCCTTCTTCTAGGTGAATGGTTTCGTCTGGCATTATTAAGCGCTGGTCGTTTTCGGTGTCGTTGTTGCTGGTAATAATTCCTGCGGTGCCGCCAATCAGCTTCCACAATTCAGAACGGCGGTGGTGATATTGCCAGCTCAATCTTTTTCCGGGCGCTACTATTAATAGTTTGGGGCTAAGTTTTGCGGGAGTGGTAAGTCCCCTCTTTTTAAGTGTAGGAAAATACAATTCAATAAACCGATCTGTTTCCGATTCATCCAAAACAAAAAAACCACCCCAGGGTCTACTACTATCCTCTTTGATGAACTTTAATTGCTGGCGATGTAGATACTCTGCAACATGTTCAAAAACCAATTCTTTCGCAGTGTCTGCTTTAAATTGTAAGGGCATAATGTAGGTATTAAATTATTTTAAAATCTTGTTTTATCTACCCATAAAGACCATCAATATCTGCACGTCGCTTGGGTTTACGCCACTAATCCTGCTGGCCTGACCAAGGGTTCTTGGTTTAATGCGTGTGAATTTTTGCTTGGCTTCGTTGCTCAATGAGCTAAGGCGTTCGTAATTAAAATTTTCTGGAATAATAAGGTCTTCTAGTTGACTCATTCTTTGTACCAACTCCTTTTCTTTTTCCAGATAGGTTGCATATTTAAGTTGTATTTCTGCCTGTTCCAACACTTCGTTATCATACGGAGCAAGTGCTTGCTCCAAAGAAGGAACCAAAAGGCGCATTGGCGCCAGGCTTAACATCGGACGTAAAATTAATTGTCCGGCCTTTTGCTTGGTTACTAACGGAGATGATTGTACGCTTTCTAAAAAACCATTAACTTCTGCTGGCTCTAGCCACAATGATTGTAAAATCGATTTGATTTTTTCAACCTCGGCTTCTTTTTTTCTAACGCGATCCATTCGCTCTTGCGATGCCAGCCCTAGGCGATAGCTTTTTTCTGTCAACCGCATATCGGCATTATCTTGTCGCAATAGTGTTCTAAATTCGGCCCGACTAGTAAACATTCTATAGGGCTCATCGGTTCCTTTGTTAATTAAATCATCTATTAAAACCCCAATATAGGCTTCACTTCTTTTCAATACCAGGGCTTCTTGTTCGATTGATTTCTGGTGCGCATTGATACCCGCCATTAATCCCTGACAGGCGGCTTCTTCGTATCCTGTTGTACCATTTATTTGACCAGCAAAAAAAAGGTTTTCAATCAGCTTTGTTTCGAGGCTAAATTTTAATTGAGTAGGGGGAAAATAGTCGTATTCGATGGCATAACCCGGACGAAACATTTTACAATTTTCGAAACCAGGAACCATCTTAAGTGCTTGATATTGAACATCTTCTGGAAGAGATGATGAAAAACCGTTGACGTATATTTCAACCGTGTTAAACCCCTCTGGTTCTACAAATAATTGATGCCTTTCTCGGTCGGCAAATCGGTTTATTTTATCTTCTATACTTGGGCAATAACGGGGACCCGTACCCTGAATTCTGCCTTGAAACATGGGGCTTTTTTCGAAACCCGTTTTCAATATATCGTGCACGGTGGGACTGGTATAGGTAATCCAACAGCTTCTTTGTGCTGCGGGACTTATTTTTTTGGTTGGTAGATAACTAAAGCCCACGATTTCTTCATCTCCTTTTTGTTCTTCCATTTTGGAGTAATCCAAGCTTCTTCCGTCAATTCTGGGTGGTGTGCCTGTTTTTAATCGATCACTTTCGAAGCCAAGTGCTACCAATTGCTCTGTTATTCCTGTTGTAGCTTTTTCAGCCATCCTTCCTCCCCCCAATTGCTTTTCACCAATATGAATAATTCCGTTTAGGAAAGTACCATTGGTTAAAACCACCGCTTTTGCTTTTATTTCGTGCCCTAGGGAGGTTATAACCCCGTGAACACGGCCCTCTTTTATTAAAAGACCATTCACGGTATCTTGGTAAAAATCTACGTTTTTAGTGTTTTCTAGCATTTCTCTCCAGGTAGAAGCAAACAAAGACCTGTCGCTTTGTACCCGGGGGCTCCACATTGCGGGCCCCTTGCTTCTATTTAGCATCCTAAACTGAATCATGCTTTTGTCGCTGACAATTCCACTATATCCACCCATTGCATCTATTTCCCTCACTATTTGCCCCTTTGCAATACCTCCCATTGCGGGATTACAGCTCATTTGGGCAATAGTCTGCATATTCATAGTGATCAACAAAACCCTGCTGCCCAAATTAGCGGCAGCGGCGGCGGCTTCGCAGCCAGCGTGGCCAGCACCAACAACAATAATATCGTATCCTAGAAACATGGCTGCAAAGATAAAGCTAGGAAGCATTAAGACTTTATAAAGGGGGCTATTGTTTGAATCTCCCTATGGGGGGTTGCTTACTGGCGCCCATGTTCCCCGTGGAACAAGGGGTGGTCGCGTCAATTATGTTCCCCGTGGAACTTTCTTGAAATAAAGCTTTAAGTAGTGGTCCTCTTTCGCGCGCATGCTTATAATTTCTTTAGGAGATTTATCTCCATATCCAACCAGGTGCAGGGCGCCATGAAAAACAACACGGTGAATTTCTTCCCTTAAAGTGGTGCCCAGGGACAAGGCGTTGTCTCTTACCCTATCAACACTAATGTATATTTCTCCTGAAATTTCTTGATTTGACGCCGAGAGATCAAAGGTTATAATATCGGTATAGTAATCGTGTTGAAGGTATTCCTTGTTGATTTGAAGAAGGGCCTCGTCGGAGCAAAAAACATAATTGAGCTGAGCCAGTTTTTTTTTCTCCTTTTTAAATAACCCAACAAGAAAAGACTGTAGGCTTTTTCGCTTACCTATAATAGGGCTAACCTCTTTGTAAAAAAAACGGACTTCAGACATAATTAAATTCTTAAAACGAAAATAGATAACAAAACCGAATTGATACATTTGCTTTTCGTTTGAATACGCTGAACAAACAAGAGATATGAAAAAAAGGCTTTCGGAAATGACGGTAGGTAAAAAGGCGTCAATTGTTTCTTTTGAAAACGATGATGTCTTTCTTAAACTAATGGAAATGGGGTTGGTGCCCGGCGAGGAAATTCATGTTGAACAAATTGCCCCTTTGGGCGACCCCCTTTCAATATCAGTTGCGGGTTATCACCTTAGTCTTCGGCTCAATGAGGCTTCTATGATTTGGGTAGAGGATGTGTTATAGATAAATAAATAAAACTAATAGAATTTGCGAGTATGAAAGTGGGACTCTATTTTGGATCTTTCAACCCGGTGCATGTTGGTCACTTGATTATTGCAAACCACATTGCAAACAATACCGATTTAGATCAGGTGTGGTTTGTTGTATCTCCCCAAAACCCTTTTAAAAATCCGGGCGCCCTGTTAAATCAATACCACCGATTGTATTTAGTGAAAGCGGCAATTGAAGGCGAGAAAAAACTAAGGGCCAGTAGTGTTGAGTTTAAACTTCCCAGCCCCTCTTATACCGTAGATACCCTGGCCTATTTGAACGAACAACACCCCGATTATGAATTCAGTATTATTATGGGTAGCGACGGGTTTCAAAATATTACAAAATGGAAAAACCATGAAGTAATATTAAATAATCATTTAATATATATATACCGGCGCCCGGGTTTTAATATTACAGATAATTATAATGCAAAAATGATCGAGTTAAATGCCCCTTTATTAGAAATATCAAGCACGGCTATAAGGGATATGATTAAGAAAAAAAAATCGATTCGGTTTTTAGTTCCAGATGTGGTGAAAGAAGAAATAGAAAATAATAATTACTACAAAGCTTAATGATCCAATTAGGTTAGCCAGCCCAGTAATAAACAAAATAAAACAATAAAAGGGGCGGGGGTTTTGGACAGTTGCAAGGTTAAAACGGTACCTACAATAACAGCTATATTTAAAAAACTTATCGTACTAAAAGAAACAATAGACACCTCTTTTAAAAGATAAAGTGTGGCAGCCCACATAATACCAACAACAACCGCGTTAATCCCTTCCAGGGCCCTATAAACAACCACGTATTTTTTTAGGTATTGCCAAACGGGAAAGAAGAATAAAATTAATAATGCACTGGGTAAAAAGATAGCAACAGAGCCGATTATACTACCCAACAATTGCATGTGCTTTCCTTCCTTCTTAAGCGCTAAACCGCCGGTATAAGAGGCTATAGAAAAAACCGGTCCGGGTATGGCACGAACCAACCCCGCTCCTGTTAATAATTCCTGTCTGTTTATTTTAATAATATTACTATCCCTGGCCATCTGCTTTGGCGATGTGGGCCTTGCAACAAACTGATCTACCATCAGCGGTATCAATACATCTCCGCCTCCAAAAACAAAACTTCCGAAGCGATACGTGTTTTCGAAAAGGTGAAAAGCTTTTCTATGTTGCCAATCCTGTTTTCTAGCGGTTTCACTTAACACTCCAGCGATGATAAAAATAGTGGTGAACAGCCAAATGTTTCTCCACTTAATTTGTCTTGGTTTTATAATTTCCTTGGTAGGTATCCTTTTGCTACTAAAGTTGGTAGCGATACCTCCGGCAACTATCAAACAGGGAAAAACCCAGGGCACTTTAAAAAGTAAAAAAAGTAGGCCCATCGCAAGCAACATGATAATTTGAGTAATCAAATTATTGATAGAAATCTTAAAAGCCCTAAAACCAGCATACGCTAAAAAACCAATTGCCATTGGTTGTATAAATTGAAATATGCTGGTATTTAAATTACGCTCCCCTATCTGGCTGATTAAAAAAGACAAACCACACATTAGGGAACAGGCGGGTAGAATCCAGATTAAAAGGGTTAAAACGGCCAAAGAAACGCCGCCGCGTTTATAACCAATTAATATAAGTGTTTGGGTAGAAGATGCGCCGGGTAAGAGTTGACAAAAAGCTACATATTCCATCAGCTCTTCCTTTGTCAAATCGCGTCTTCTGTCAACGAAGGTCTTCAGCATCATTCCAAGGTGTCCTTGCGGGCCACCGAAAGCTGTAATGCTGTGAAAAAAAACGGCTTTTAAAAAAGGAATATGACGCAGTAGTTTCATTTAAACGATTAGTATAACACAAATTAATTTAAAATAAAAAGGTTATTTATTGCTGAATTTTAAAACCGTTTTTTTCTGCAAAAGATTTTTGGGCTTTGAATGTTTTGTCCTCTAATTCGGTGGCCTCTTTTTCACTATTCATGAATTGCAAACCAATCGCCATTTTTGTCTCAACGCTCGTGGTATCATTACCAAGAATGATACATTTTTTGGCAATGTTTTTTACAAACTTAAATTGATCTATGAGTGAGTTTCGGAATTCCTCTCCCCCTTTGGGTGTTTTTAATTCCATCATTTGGTTTGTTTTTTCATCAATAAAGACGATTAAACTACTGGCCTCTTTTTCTAAATCTTTAAAATTACTAGAATCCCCAATGGCCTCCATTTTATTGCCAAATGCAGTAAACCTGGGCTCTACTTGTTTTTGAATATCTACCAATTTATTATTGTATTGTAGGGCGCCATTAGAACAAGAGATAAAAAATAAACTAAGAAGCAGAAAAAGTGGGATAAATAGATTTTTCATACATGTTAATTTGGTATGCTTAAATGTACTTATTTATTTTTAATCTTCGTATATTCAAATCCACTTAATCTTGTATTAATGAATATAAAATACCGAATTGCAGTTTTTGTTGTTTTTATAATAATTGCACTATCCTGCTCTAAACAATATTATGTGGTTTCTAAAGAAAATTATCAATTTCATTCAAGCAATGGGAGGCCAGATTTTAGTGATTTAAATTACTGGGCAGCCCACCCGTATAAAACAGATCCTTCTGATAGCACACCGGCTTGTTTAAATAAAAAAAGGGACAGTTCTGTTGATGTGTTTTTTCTTTACCCTACTAGTTTGATAGATAAAAAGGACTCTAGTTGGAATGCTAAAATAGATGATGCAGTTATTAATTTTAAAACAGATTATTCTAGTATTCTATATCAAGCAAGTGTATTTAATGGGTCGGCCAGGGTTTTTTCTCCCCGGTATCGGCAGGCTCATTATCGCTCTTTTTTTAAAAATAAAAATGAAGTAAGCCCTTATTTTGATACTGCTTATGTGGATATTAAAAATGCATTTGAATATTATTTAAAAAACTGGAACAATGGAAGACCAATAATTATTGCTTCCCATAGCCAAGGTACCGTACATGCTGCTCGCTTATTAAAAGAATATTTTGAAAATAAACCACTCTCCCAAAAATTAGTTTGTGCCTATTTAATCGGGATGCCAATAAAAACAGATTATTTTAATAATATAGCCACCTGCAAGGATCCTAATAGTACTGGGTGTTTTGTTAGTTGGCGTACTTTTAAAAAAGGATATACAGATGAGTTTATTAAAAAGGAATATTTTAAAACAGTCGTAGTAAACCCGGTTACCTGGACAATGGATACAAATTATGTAAAGTCGAAATTAAATGAAGGTTCTATTTTAAAAAATTTTAATAAAAAATCAAAAGGGGTAAGTAGTCAAATACATGAGAATGTATTATGGACGAGTAAGCCTAAATTTTTCGGGAATATATTCTTAACTAAGAAAAATTACCATATTGCAGATATTAATTTATTTTATTTCAATATCAGGGAAAATGTAGAAAATAGAATTATCTATTACAATAAGCAACATTAAAGCCCCAATTGGGCGCTAATGCTTAACATACGGTCAATGGGTTTTCTAGCAGCCATCCTGATCGTTTCATCCATTATAATTTCAGGAAGCTCATGTTTTATACACAAATAAAGTTTTTCTAGTGTATTTAACTTCATATGCGGACAATCATTACAAGCGCAGTTATTTTCGGGTGGTGCAGGTATAAATGTTTTACCCGGATTAGCCTTTTGCATCTGATGTAGTATTCCGGTCTCTGTGACCACGATAAATTCTTTGGCATCATTGGTTCGACTAAACTTTAAAAGGCCTGTAGTGCTTCCTATATAGTCTGCCAGTGATAGTATTTGGGTTTCACATTCAGGATGTGCAATAATCTTAGCAAAAGGGTGTTTTCTTTTTAACTGTAGTAGTTTTTTGTAACTGAAAATTTCATGCACCATACAGGCACCATTCCATAATACCATATTTCTGCCTGTTTGTTTATTGATATAGGTACCAAGGTTTTTATCTGGCGCAAAAATAATAGGTTGGTCTTTTGGTAAACTCTCTACTATCTTTTGTGCATTGGAAGAAGTACAAATAATATCACTCAATGCTTTAATTCCTGCAGAACAATTGATATATGAAATAACGAGGTAATCGGGATATTTATCCTTAAATTTTTTAAAGCTTACAGGTGGTGCGCTATCACTTAAAGAACAGCCTGCATTTAAATCAGGTAATAATACTTTTTTAGTAGGATTTAATATTTTGGCAGTTTCGGCCATAAAATGAACTCCTGCAAAAACTATTATATCAGCTGTTGTTTTTTGAGCTTCTTGTGCAAGACCTAAACTATCACCAATAAAATCCGCTACATCCTGAATATCGGGCTCTTGATAATAATGCGCCAGAATAATGGCATTCTTTTCTTTTTTTAATTTTTCTATTTCTCCAAAAATATCCAAACCTGGATCGATGCTAATATCCAAAAATCCCTGGCCATTCAAATTGATAATTGCACTGTTAATATCTACCATAATATGTATTAATACTTATTATTTATATAATCACCTATTACTACTAGGGCTGTTAATATGTGGAAATAAAAATATTAAGAGCTGATGTAAAATTAAAAATATTAGTTTATTAACCCTTATTCACAGAAAATAAACATTATTTTTTTTTATAAACTATGTGTTTTTTAAGTATAGTATTTTAAAAAAGGAAAAATAATAAACAGGATTATTAACAACTGTTAATAACTGAAGCGGAGGAAAAAATAAACACTGTTTTTTTTAAGTACGGTGTGTATTGAGTAGGGATAAAATGGCTTCTTGTACCACTTTTATTTTACCCTCCGGGTTCCCGCCTAAGTTATACCCATATTTTCCCTATTTCGGCTTGGCTAAAAAAGGGCTTTTAAACAGTATTTTAACCTTATTAACAATAAAGGGTGGATAACAGAAAAAGCAGCTAATTTTCCCTATAATCCTTGTTTGGCTTGGTTTTTTACCCTGTTTTTTAGCTATTTATATGCTTTTTTACCCTATTTTTGCCGTCCAATTTTAATAAGAAAAAATATGCAAATTATTCAGGGAATTAGGGAGAAGGGTGCCGCCATTACTATTGTGGTAATTGCCATTTCATTAATTGGATTCATTTTAATGGATTCCGGTAATAATAAAATGTTTGGCTCCTCTACCTCCACCGATATTGCTATAGTGAATGGCGAAAGTATCGAATTATTGGACTTTAATGCCAAAGTAGAAGAAGCTGTACAGGCTGAAAAACAAAATCAAAATCAGTTTCAACAACCCAGGACTACCTATCAAATTAAAGACCAGGTATACAACACCATGGTTGCATTGAAGATTTTTTATGCCGAAGTTGAAAAATTAGGCATCGCATTTACTCCTGAAGAAATGAGGGTTTTCTTGTATAGCACAGAACCAGCCAATCCATTTATGCAGGGTCAAGGATTTTTAGATTCCCTAACTGGTCGCCCTGATCCAGCCAAGATATCTGCTAAACTTAAAGAAATAAAAAAAGCCACTAGTCCCGACCGCGTTTTTTTTAATACCCAAATAGATGCACAACGCCAGGCTAGCATTGTTGGAAAATACAATGGTTTATTAAATGCCGCTGCTTATTATCCTACCTGGATGTTGGAAAGAGAAAACAGCAACAGCAAAAACTTTGCGGCTATTTCTTATGTAAGCATTCCTTATGGTGTAGTACCTGATAGCACCGTAAAAGTAAGCGACGAGGATGTGCAATCTTATGTAGATGCGCACAAAAAACTATTTAAACAAGAAGCTGGCAGAATGGTTTCATATGTAACATTTAGCCAATTACCTAGAGTAGAAGACAGCGCGAAAACCTTAAAAGAAGTATCGGATTTAAAAGCTGCTTTTGAAGCAGATAGCAACAACAGCGCATTCCTTGCAAAGAATAATTCAAGATTGCCGTATACCGATGATTATATAGCAAAAAGCAAACTACCCACCACGAAGGCTGATTCAATTGTTAAGTTGGCACCGGGTACAGTTTATGGTCCCTATATCGACTATGGCAGTTATATAATGGCCAAATATGTAGGTAGTAAACTGGTGTTGGATTCTATTAAATGTAGACACATATTAATTAAAGCAGAAGGCGCATTAAACGACAGCGCTGCACATAAATTAGCAGACAGCATCGCCTCCTCTGTTAAATCTGGAGTAGATTTTAATACATTAGAAACACTTTATTCAAAAGACGAAGCTGCTCATAGAGATAAAGGAGTAATGACTTTTGATATGGCTACCATTAAAAATCCACAAGGATTTTCTCCTGAATTTGCAGCGTTCTTATTGAATGAAGCAGGAGAATCAAAAAAAGTAGTTAAAACAAGCTTTGGCTGGCATTATATTGAAATTCTTGAAAAGAAAAATAACCTTGGTTATAAAGTAGCGTTCCTTGCAAGAGAAATTGAGGCAGGCGAAAACAGTTTAAACGTAGCCACCCAAGACGCGATAAAACTATCCGCTACTAAAAAATCAAAAGACTTTGAAGTGTATCTTCAAAAGAACGGCATTGTTAAAACCACGTTACCGAATCTTATAAAAGAAACCGACGACCAGGTAGGCGCATTAACAGGCGCAAGACAGCTGGTAAATTGGGTATACAACGCAAGCGTGGGTGATGTTAGTGAGCCTTTCTTAATAGACGACAACCAAGTGGTAGTTGTTCTGGAGAAAGTATACAAAGAGGGAACCCAAGATATTAAAGCCGCTAGACCACTGGCCGAGCGGGCTATTAAAAACAAGAAAATAGCAGAATTAATTATTAAAAAAATAACGCCAACTGCTACTTTGGAATCTGCAGCTGCTGCATATAATCAACCCGTACAGGTTGCAGGTGCCGATTCAACGATTATTTATAACACAACACTTATTAATGGTTTAAATGAACCCAAACTTTTGGGAGCAACCTTTAATAAAGAAAACCAAAGCAAAGCAAGTGCACCAATTGAAGGGGCCAGCGGAGTTTATTTGGTAAAAGTAAACAGCATGGGAACCAAGGCGGCCGATACCCCCGAAGAAACTGCTCAAAAGATTCAATCACAAACAACAAATCTTCGCCAGCAGGTAACCGTCAACTGGTATGAAGGATTAAAGAGCCAAGCAACTGTAAAAGATCGCAGGGGTAAGGTTAACTATTAATTTAGCAATACAAATTTTTTATAAAGCCGTGGTTTTTAACCACGGCTTTTCTATTTTAGGAAAAAGATGTAATCCTGCAGATAGGGGATTGCAATTGCTATAACTTTGCAAGATGAGCGATTCATTGATAAATAAGGTAGCCGAAAGCGGATTAATTTCACTCGATTTAGAGGATTATTATCCCAAGGAAGAAACCGCAGTATTTGATATGAAAGATTTTCTTTTCATGGGGTTGATATTAAAAGAAAAGGATTACCGCGAAGCACTAAAAGAAAAGGACTTTAGTTTTTATCAAGATAAACACGTGGCACTTACTTGTACAGCCGATGCGGTAATACCCATGTGGGCCTATATGTTAGCCGCTAGTAAAATAGAACCATTTGCAAAATCAATAGTATTTGGCAACGAAGCCACCCTTCACAATAAACTCTTTTTACAAAATCTATCCAAGATTAATACAGCAGAATTTATAGACAAGCGCGTGGTTATAAAAGGATGTGGTGATTTGCCAATTTCAGAATCTGCCTATGTTGAAATTACACGAATACTAAGACCCGTTGTTAAAAGTATATTATATGGAGAGCCTTGTAGCACCGTGCCGGTATACAAGAAAAAAACCATTTAGAACCAGCCTCGCTTTCTAAAAATCCAAATCATTAAGACGGGAAAAAGCAACATCATGCACAAGGCTATAAAAAATCCATAATCATTGTGTAACCAAGGAATACTCTCGAAGTTCATTCCAAAAACGCCCCCAATAACAGTGGCGGGCGCCAACAAACAAGTTACCACCGCCATCACCTTCATTACTTCGTTCATTTTCAAATTAACATTACTCAGGTAAAGGTCTTGTAAGTTCATCATCATATCGCGATAGTTCTCTGCTAAATCATTGGCCTGAATAATATGATCATATACATCTTTGAAATATTTTTCAGTTCTGGTTTCTATTAATTCACTCTCGCTTCTTAAAATACCATTTACCAATTCTCGTACCGGCGCAATGCTTCGTTTCAATACAATCATTTCTTTGCGCAGCATATTAATTTTAGCAAGGCTACGGGTATCGGCATTTCTAATAATGTCTTCTTCTAATTCTTCAATTTTTTCTCCCAGCTTTTCCATCACCACATAATAATTATCTACAATCATATCAATCAAAGAGTAAAATAAAAAATCGGCCCCCTGCTGACGTATTTTAGTGGCCTGTATTTTTAATTTTTCTCGAAGCGGATTAAAAACATCCTTAGAAGCATCTTCTTGAAAACTAATAACAAAGTTTTTTCCCAACACAATACTAATTTGCTCTATCTCTACCGCGCTGTCTTTCTCATTAAAATAAAGCATGTTGAGTAAACAAAAAACCAAGCCATCAATCTCGTCCATTTTGGGTCTTTGCCCAACACTTAAAATATCTTCTGTAATTAAATAGTGAATTCCGTAATGAGCGCAAATTGCTTCAACATCGGTTTTGCGAAGTCCATCTACATTAATCCAACTAATACCCGGCGTGTTTATAAAATCTAGGCTTTCGCTGGTTTTTTTAAATTCGGCGGTGGACATTTTGTCTACATCATAATCATACACAAAAATCTTTACCTCATCGGGCTCTATGCGCTGTGCAGCAACGGTGGGGTTAACCTGCAAAACCTTTTTGGTACGCAACAACTCCAATGGGTTTAAAATATAGGAAAGGTATTTTTTGCTGTGCTCGAACATGTAGTGAAGTTAAAACAATTATTATTTAGAAGGCATACTTGATATGATATAATATCGAAGCCCATTTGTTTGCCGCAGTATCCATATCACAGATTAGTTGCTTTCTAGTATAGTCGGCTGGGGTGAAAATTCCACCACTGCTGTCTGCTGCTTTTTCAAGCTGATCAAAACAAACAAAGCAGCGACTAAAAACAGCTATCGAAACCAGGTTGATAAATTGTTTGATGTTTTTTTTATTGTAGTTGGTTTTATAAATAGCAACATAGGCCTTCTTCAACAAATCTTTATAAAGGTTGCGAAGGTCGTCTACCTTTTTACAAGTGCTCATTAAGGTTTGAATACCCGCGCTGCTATCTTTATATACATCAAAAACATCGTTGCTTATTTGCATCAACCCTCCCATTAGTAACAAGGCTTCTTCTTCATTGGAATCAATTGGACGATTAAAAGCGCTTCTATAAAACAATAAAGAGCACCCACCTTTTAACATACTAATTTCGAGAATGCTATCGGTATCTAATACACGATTTGCCTGTGCCATACTTTGTAGCTGTGCTCGATAAACGGCCTTTAATCTTTTTAATGTTTTATCTGTATCTGCAGACTGCGACAGGCTATTGGTATAAAAATGAAGGAAAAGTTCATTGGCCGCATTATTGGCTTTAAAGTGATGTGGATTTTCTAGAAAATCTTTTAATG
>CAIOIZ010000068.1 GCA_903858475.1 uncultured Bacteroidota bacterium | reverse complement strand
TATTTACTACGGCTCTTCTTACGATCTTTCACACCAGCAGTATCCAAACTACCACGAACGATATGATAACGCACACCTGGTAAATCTTTTACCCTACCACCACGAATCAACACGATGGAGTGTTCTTGCAGGTTATGTCCTTCTCCTGGGATATAGGCAATCACCTCTATCTTATTAGTCAAACGAACTTTTGCCACTTTACGAAGGGCAGAGTTTGGTTTTTTAGGGGTAGTAGTATATACCCTAGTACATACACCGCGACGCTGAGGACATGCATCCAAAGCTCTTGATTTGCTCTTGGCGGTGATGATTTGACGACCTTTTCTTACTAATTGTTGTATTGTAGGCATTTATTAACCTTTTATTTTTTGGACGGCAAAGGTAGGGATTTACCTATTAATTTAAAAATGAAAATTGATATTTTTTATCAACAGGCCAAAAACATAAAAAAAGCCCCATAAAAGGGCTTCGTATAAATGCTTGTTTTTCTTAAATTTTATACATCCAGCCATGCTCATCCGCCACCTGTCCATACCGAATGGCATTGAGCCTTCTTTTCAGCTCTGGCGCTGATTTCCAGCTGTCTACATCAAAGTTCATTACATAATCCTGATACCCCAATTCCCTGATTAATGAAATGGTTGCTGCGGTGCCCGTACCAAACACTTCCTTAAGTTCCCCCGCCTTATGAGCAGCAATAATTTCTTCGATACTTAATGGCCGCTCTTCTACTTTTAATCCCATTTCGCCCAAAACAGTCATTGCACTATCCCTGGTTACCCCCGCCAATATCGTTCCTTCATTTAAATTGGGCGTAATAGCTGAATTGCCAATTATAAAAAATACATTCATCGTGCCACACTCCTGTACATATTTGTGTTCAATAGCATCCATCCACAACACTTGGTCATAACCTTTTAATTTTGCCTGTGCAGTAGCATACATAGCGCCACCATAGTTTCCAGCAGCTTTTGCATACCCAACACCACCGGGTACTGCACGCACATATTGTTCTTCTACATAAATCCGCATAGGTGCACTATAGTAAGGACCTGATGGACTTAATAAAATCATGAATTTATAATTTTCACTAGGGCGAACACCAATCATTTCGTCGCTACTAAACATAAATGGACGAATGTATAATGCATGGTCTTCTTGTGAAGGAATCCATTGCTGATCCATTTCAATTAATAGACGCATGCCTTCCATGAATATCTCCTCTGGTACCGTAGGCATTTGCATTCTTTCTGCAGAAATATTAAATCGGCGAAAATTATCATGTGGCCTAAAAATAAAAGGCTCCCCTGCAGCATTTTTATATGCCTTAATTCCTTCGAAAATGGCTTGCCCATAATGCAAGGCCGCCGTAGAAGGTGCTAATGATAAAGATTGATAAGGTTTGATCTCAGGCGTTTTCCAAGCCCCATTTTCATAATCCACTTCCAACATGTGATCACTGAAATATTTTCCAAAAGGAATATTTTCTAGATTGATATCGTTTAATTTGCTATGGGTAGCTTTGGTAATAATTATATCGGCTGCTGCAATCATAAATCTTAATTTTACAACAAAGAAACGAAAAAAAGGCGAGTGCCAACTATTCAAAAATGAGTTTAGATAATATTCAAATTCCAACATCAGTCATACAGGATTTATTTAAAGATTCGTTGATTGACTTAAATACTGAACAAACAAAGCTAGGTAATGAACCAAGCAAGGAAGCAAGCTTTCTTGGACAAAACAACAAAGGCATCTTACTGCTGGTACATAGCCCCAATGCAGCCTATCTTCCAGATGAATTATTGAATTTTCTGTTGGGAATTTTATCGGCCTGTAAATTATCGATGGCAGATGTTGCATTGATTAATACTGCCCAACCAAAAAAACTTGATTACGAGGAGTTAACGGAAAAATTTCAGGCGGAAAAAATATTTTTATTTGGACTACCCACCAGCAGTATTGGGCTGCCACTGGATTTTCCAACCTACCAAGTGCAAACCTACAATCACCAAGTATATTTACGTGCTGCCACATTAGAGGAATTAGAAAATAACAAAGAAGAAAAAACAAAACTTTGGAATTGTTTAAAGAAAATATTCCTACCCTAACCATTTCATTATTTTATAGCTAAAATGAACACATTAATATTTGCCACTAATAACCCAAACAAGGTAAAAGAAATTCGTGCTGTACTGGGAGATGGATTTGATATTATTACCCTAAAAGAAGCGGGTATATTGATTGACATTCCTGAACCACACGACAGCCTAAATGCCAATGCTTCCCAAAAATCACGCACGATCTATCAACTGACGCAAAAAGATTGCTTTAGTGAAGACACAGGCCTCGAAGTAACGGCTTTAAATGGAGCCCCCGGTGTAAGAAGCGCCCGCTATGCAGGAGATGATGGCAATGCAGAAAAAAACATGGAAAAACTATTATTCGAATTGCAAAAATACCAAGACCGTAGCGCTCGTTTTAGAACTATCATATCCCTGATTTTAGATGGAACAGAGTATTTTTTTGAAGGGATATGTGAAGGCCAAATTATTGGTAGCGCCAAAGGTCACCAGGGATTTGGCTATGACCCCATTTTTGTTCCCAATGGCAGCCAACAAAGCTTTGCCGAAATGGGCATGGAGGAAAAAAATAAATTCAGTCACAGAAAAAAAGCAACCGAGCAATTAATTGCTTTTTTAAAATCGCGATAATATGCCTAGAATAAAATTAGCATTCCCTGAAAAAGCATTGGCACAATTGTCGATACCCATACGTATCACTGATATCAATTATGGAAATCATGTTGGCAACGATTCCTTTGTTTCCCTATTACATGAGGCCCGAATGCAATGGCTACAACACCATGGATTTAACGAATTGGCAATTGATGGCGTTGGATTAATTATGAGCGAACTAGCCATTGAATTTAAGAGTGAATCTTTTTATGGCGACCAGTTAGATATTGCAATTGCTTGCGGCGAAGTTACTAGGGTAAGCTTTGAATTATTTTATCGTATTAGTACAAAAAGAAAAGAGGGCGACGTGTTAATTGCCATTGCCAAAACCGGCATGATCAGCTACGACTATTCAGCAAAAAAAGTGAGCCCATTACCAGCTAGTTTAATGGCGATACTATCCTAAAATTATCTACTCCATATTTTCCAGCTCTCTTCGGCTTGAATGGATAACATTTCAAGTCCATTTTGAATACTGGCACCCTGCGCTTCCCCTTTTTGTAAGAACAATGTTTTAGCGGGATTGTAAATCAAATCAAATAAATGATGACGGCTGCTAATAAATTGGTAGGGCAATGTTGGACAATCGGCTTCCTTTGGATGCATGCCCAAGGGGGTTGTATTTACAATTATCGTGTACTCGTTAATGATAGCTTCAGTCAACGCTGCATAGGCAATGCCCAAACCCTGCTGACGGCTAACCAATAGGCTCTCGATATTATTTTTAGCAAACACATACTGAACTGCAGCAGCAGCTCCCCCAGTACCTAATACCAGTGCCTTTCGATGAGAGGAATGAAGACTTGGTAAAATAGATTGCTCAAAACCCAACACATCTGTATTATAACCGATGGTTTTACCATCTACAATCTTGATACAATTGCAAGCATCTAATCCCTGTGGAATGGCAGTAAGGTCATCCAAAAATGGGAGTACCGATTGTTTATAAGGAATGGTTACATTCAATCCTTTCAAGGAAGGATGGGTAGTTAATAATTGCTTAACCGCAGCAATAGATTCGATGGGAAATAATTCGTATTGATTGTCAAGCAACCCCTCTCGATTAAATTTTTCTGTGAAAAATGATTTCGAGAATGAATGACTCAATGGAAATCCAATTAAACCATAAAGGTTCATCAAGATTGCGCTTTATCTAAATATAAATGAAAAGTATCTCCTCTTAAACCTATGCGCATTGATTCCAAAGGCAATACTTCTGAAGGTGCTATATTACCCAGGTTTACATTGCAGCCAATCAGTTCAAGGAAATACAATTGTTGTGCTTTTTGTGGTGCTTCCCAAAGAATTTTTTCAGCAGGAATCTGTGTCAGAATTTCTTGCACCAAACCTTCTCTTACTTCTCCAGTACCCCGATAGATACCAACATTACCCGCTTCGCGTGCTTCGGCAATAACATAAGTGCTGCCTGCATTCAATTCAGCTTGCATCAATTCAATCCATTTATAAGGAGGGATAATATGTGCTGCATCCTTGCTTCCTACTTCACTTAAAACTATACCTACTTTGGTAAGTTTTTCAATGTAACCACATTTTTCTGCATGTGGAATGGTGATTGATCCGTCACTTACTTCCATATAGCTTACCCCAAACTCTTTACATACATTGATATAATCTTCAAATTGATTTCGAATTAAAAAAGCTTCAAACAAAGTGCCGCCAAAATAAACAGGCATATCAAAACTTTTATACACTGCCAATTTCTCCTTCAAATTAGGCGTTACATAGGAAGTTCCAAAACCCAATTTAACAATGTCTACATGTGGATGAGCCACACTCATAAAATTACGGGCTTCTTCAATGCTCAAACCTTTGTCCATCACCATGGTAAGACCATGTGTACGTGGTTTTATTGCGCGATCGGGAATTTGGGAAAGATTAAAGTTCATGCTGATAAATTTATTGGTTGCAAAGATAAAT
>CAIOIZ010000067.1 GCA_903858475.1 uncultured Bacteroidota bacterium | reverse complement strand
TTTAATCTTATATCGCAAATATACGATTAATAAAACAATGACAAAAAATAAATATATAGAGCCGATGTAAAATGACTATCTTAATAGCTAAATAATTTATATATGAAATCGATTTTTCTAATAACACTAGTCTTGGCTTCCGCCCTGTTGGGTTTTTCACAAAACGACAGCTGGACAGCCATCCGGCAAAAAATTGATGCCAAACCCTTGGCTGGAAAGACCTTGAAATTAACCGCGGCAGTCAAAGCATCCACTACTAGCGGCATGGCTTTCCTGATTGTAAGGGTGGACAAGAAAAATAAAAAAATGGGCTTCTTCGACAATATGCAGGACCGCCCTATACAAACAGATGAATGGAAAACTTATTCCATTTCGGGAACCATTGATGAAGATGCAGATTCTGTTTCAATAGGTGCTATCTGCGAAGGCAATGGCCAGTTTTATTTTGATGATTTTGTATTGCAGATAGAAACGACTCCGGGTAATTGGCAAACCGTAGACCTGCCCAATGCCAATTTTGAAAAAAACAGTATCAGCAATTCATTGCCCGAAAGTTGGATGAGTTTTTATAATAACTCTCCCAAATTTGTGTACAGCTTTAGCAGCAGTGACAGTTACAAAGGCAGTTATTCATTAAAAGTGAGTGGCAATGGTATTGAAGAAAACGAAGCCATGAAATCGTATTTGAAGCTGCAACAATTTATCAAGGCCAATTACAATAAATCTTCTTTTCAAATTCCCATGCGGGATGGTGTAAAAATCTATACCATCGTGTATTCACCCAAAGATGCTAGTGCTAACAATACTTATCCGATGATGTTGAACAGAACACCTTATAGCATCGGACCCTATGAGCCCGATAATTTCAGTGGGTATATTAGTCCGAGTGAAACCATGGCAAAAGAAAAATACATTTTTGTTTCGCAGGATGTGCGGGGCAGGTATATGAGTGAAGGCGTATGGACCAATATGACGCCACATATTGCCAATAAAAAAAGCAATAAAGACGTGGATGAAAGCAGTGATACTTATGATGCCATTGATTGGCTGGTAAAAAATATACCATTCAATAATGGGCGAGTAGGGCAAAGTGGTATTTCATACCCGGGCTTTTATACCAGTGCGGGTAGTATTGATGCACATCCGGCTTTAAAAGCGGTTAGTCCACAAGCACCTATTGCCGATTTTTTCTGGGACGATTTTCACCACAATGGTGTATTTACACAAGGCTATTTTTGGAACTTCCCCATTTTTGGCACCAAGCCTGCCGGCCCAACAAAAGAAGATTGGTATACTTTATTTGATAAACCAACGCCCGATGCTTATGATTTTTACAAAAGAGGTGGTACATTAAAAGAGTTAGGCGAAAAATATTATAAGGATAATTTTTTATGGCAGGAAGTAATCAATCACCCCAACTACGATTCATTCTGGCAGAGCCGTCGTATTGTTAACCATTTAAGAAATGTGAAGCCTGCTTATTTAGTAGTGGGTGGATGGTTTGATGCCGAAGACCTATATGGTGCCTTGACTACTTATAAAGAAATTGAAAAAAACAATCCCGGTGCATATAATATTATTACCATGGGGCCCTTTGGCCATGGTGACTGGGCATCAGAGGATGGTCATCACAAGCACCATCAACTATATTGGGGCGATAGTATAAGCACCTTCTATCAAAATAATATTGAAGCCGTTTTCTTCCGTCATTTTCTAAAAGGCAATGGAGATGCTGCTACTGGTTTGCCCGATGCTTATATGTTTAATACCGGCAAAAAAACATACGAGCAATTTGCGCAATGGCCTCCTGCCAATGCCAAAAAGAAAAAACTTTTTTTAGGCAATAATGAAAAGATCAGTTTTTCAGCTCCTACCCAAACCAGCTTTACGTCGTTTGTAAGTGATCCCAATAAACCAGTACCCTATACGATGGATATTGAAGGATCATTTGGCATTACGCCGCGCAATTATATGAGCGAGGACCAGCGTTTTGCAGCCAGCAGAACCGATGTATTGATTTTTGAAACCGAGCCACTAACGGAAGACCTTACACTAGGAGGAGAAATTAGTGTTAAATTAAATGTAAGCACAACAGGAACAGATGCAGATTGGGTGGTAAAGCTGATTGATGTTTTTCCGGGCAATGAGCCCAATACGCCTTATACCGATAAAACTGTTACCCTGGCAGGTTATCAGCATATGGTGAGAAGCGAAATCATGCGCAGTCGCTTTCGCAATAGCTTCGAAAAGCCAGTGCCCATGGTACCCAATCAACCAACCCCTATCAACTTTGCCTTACAAGATGTATTGCATACATTTAAAAAGGGACATCGTTTAATGATACAGGTACAAAGCAGTTGGTTTCCTGCATTTGACAGGAACCCACAAAAATTTGTGCCCAATATTTATAAGGCCGATGCCAAGGATTTTATTAAAGCCACACATAAGGTTTACTCGAATAGTTATGTGGAGGTTTCGGTGTTGGAATAAATACATTCTAATAAAAAAAGGCCGCTCTGCATACAGAGCGGCTTTTTTATAACTTATAATTAAATTACGCAGTTGCATTTTTCAATCTTCCATCCCATACTTTCTTGCCTTGTATTCTTCTTGCCAAATACATCAGCCCTACAAAAATGAAAAATAAAGGCCCCGTAAATCCTAATAAAGCAATATACTTAGTGCCATAAAATTGTTCCATTGGTCTTCTCAATCTTTCTGCAATCAGGTACATACTAGGTACCATGATGAGTGTAAGGAAAAATGCGAATACTAAACCAAAAATAATCGTCCAACTTAAAGGTCCCCAGAAAACTACACTATCGCCACCAAAGAAAATATGTGGATTCCAGGTTTGAAAGAAGGAACCAAAATTAATATTGAAACCTACTGCTAATGGAAGCAATCCTAAAATGGTAGCTACCGCTGTAAGCATCACCGGAATGATCCGGATTCTACCAGCCTGAATAGCTGCTTCTCTGGTACGCATACCCCTGCCACGCAATTCATCGGTAAATTCTATCAACAGAATTCCATTCTTAATTACTATACCCGCAAGCCCCACAATACCTACTCCCATCATAATGGTAGCAATGGTCATTCCTGTAAAGGCATAACCCAAGAGCACACCAATAACAGAGAAGAATATTTCTGTCAGTACAATAAATGGTTTACTCATCGAATTAAACTGCAATACCAATATTAAAAAGATCAGTCCCAATGCAATGGCCAGTGCCTTTCCAAGGAAAGCAGAGGTTTCTTTTTCCTGCTCCCCCTGACCCGTTTGTTTGATGCTTACATTAGAAGGAACAGTAGTAATGGTACGATACTCGGCTATTTTTGTTGCCAGTTCGGCATTCACTTTTCCTGCCAGTGTTGGATCGGTTACATTACTTTGTAACTGAATGGTTCGCTTGATATTTTTTCGGGCAATAGCACCAGATGTATTTGTATAATCAACTGTGGCCACCGTACTGATTGGAATTGATTTCACCATCATGGTATTCATATCCATAAAAGTGATGCGCATATTCATCAGGTCGGTGATATTATTGCGCTGTAAGTCGGCATAGCGCAATTGAATTTTATATTCATCTTCCCCATCTTTTATCTTACTCACTTCCTTACCAAATACAGCAGTACGAATTTCCATTCCAATTTGTCCAGTACTCAGCCCTTCCATCATCGCTTTTTCTCTATCGATATTAATAATGATTTCAGGACTATTCAAATCCACATCCAATTTTAAATTCTCAACACCCGCTACTTGATTGGTATCGAGGTAAGCCAATAATCCACTGGCTACTTTAGCAATCTCATCATAATAGTCGCCAGATATTTCAATGTTCACTGGAGGATCAGTTGGTGGTCCGCCATCTTCTTTGGATACCTCAATACTAGCTCCTGGAATACCTTTCATCTTTTGACGAATCAAGTCCAGATATGGCAGTGTATGTTTTCCGTGTCTTTTTTCATATTCTACAAAGGACACCTGTATCCTTCCCAAATTCGGTCTTACGCTTCGGTTATTATCGCGGGGGTTATTGGCACTATTGGCCACATTGGTAATAATACTTTCAACAATACTACCCGGTGTGGCAGGCTTTTCATTTTCCAATACCTTGTACACCCTTTTTTCTAAAACGCGTGTAATGCTATCCGTTACCTTGATGTCGGTTCCTACTGGTAGTTTCAGGTATACATAAATAAAATTAGGATCTCCACTAGGGAAGAAAGTCGATTTATTTCCTCTTACCACTAATAAACCAGCCGCAATGGGAAATAATAAAAACAAACTTACCAATAACCAGGCCGGTCTTTTCCCCTTCAACACCCAACGCAATAGGGTTTCGTATTTATCCATGATTTTGGGCAACGCTCTTTGCTGAAAATGAGCAATCATGTCTCTAAAAACAAATGTATTCAGCAAAGCCATCAACATCATGAATAAAAGGAAATTTCCTGTACCAGTGAGTACAACATTTTTTGAGCCCCAACCAATCAAATTAAATAATACTCCAAAAACAATAGATGCCCAAAACCACCATTTTTTAAACAAGGCTTTCTTGGGTGTTTCATGCTCTTTTCCCTCCGGCTTCATAAAGCTTACTGCAAATACCGGGTTGAAAATAAAGGCTACAATTAAGGATGCTGCCAAGGTAAGAATCAACATGGTCGGCAGGTAAATCATGAACTTGCCAATTATACCTTTCCAGAATAATAAGGGGAAGAAGGGCGCTAAGGTGGTAGCGGTACCTGCTAATACAGGAATAAACACTTCTCCTGCAGCTTCTTTTGCCGACCGAATAATCGGCACTTTGCCATTATTATAAATACGGTGTGTATTTTCAATTACCACAATGGCATCATCCACAATAATTCCCAAGCCAAATAAAAGTGCAAAGAGCACAATGAAGTTGAGGGTTACATCGGTACCCACAATAAAATCGGCAATGGGTAAGAATAGAAATGCTACAAACACACTTAAGGGTACACTCAACGCCACAAAAAATGCATTGGTTACACCCATGAAGAACATCAAAATAATCAATACCAAAATAAATCCGATGATGATGGTATTCACCAATTCTTCGAAAGAAGTTTTTGTTTGTTTACTTTGATCGCCGGTAATCACCACTTTCAAATCCTTCGGAATATCTTCATCAGCCTGCATTTCTGCAGCAATTTGTTTAATTTTATCTGCTGCATTAATAAGGTTTTCACCTGCGCGTTTTACGATATTAATAGTGATTACATTTTTTCCATCCAAGCGCGCATAACTTTCTTTTTCTTTGATGGTATCTTTTAGAGCGGCAATGTCTTTCAAATAAACAGTAGCACCTCTGGCACTACTTCTTACAATGATATTTTGCAGGTTAAGCGCGCTGGTGAATTGTCCTTTTACTTTTAGTGTGCGCTTCATGCCACCCACTTCTATTAAACCACCGGTGATATCTTTGTTCTCTCTGCTAATGGCGTTTTCTATATCCATGAAGCTCACTTTGGCAGCGGTCATTTTCAGGGGATCAACATTTACCTGAATTTCTCTTTCGGGTGCACCTACAATTTCAGCACGGGTAATTTCAGGCAATTCTTCAAAATGATCCTGCATTTTATCTGCAAACTGTTTCAGTTTAATACCATCATAGTCGCCACTGATGTTTACGAACATGATGGGCATTTCACTGAAGGCGAATTCCTGTGCATTGGGTTGCACAGTTAAATCATTCGGTAAATCATTTTGCGCCTTATCAATGGCGTCTTTTACTTTTTGCTTGGCAATTTCCGTTTTAACATCTGTATCAAACTCTACGATAATTAAACTAAAATCGGCCTGAGAAGTACTTTGTATTTTTTTCACCTTGGCGCCACTAATTCCTTTCAATTGCTTTTCAATGGGCCTTGTTACCAGGTTCTCAATATCCTTGGGTGAATTACCCACATAGATGGTACTTACGCTAATGGTAGGCACTACAATATCGGGAAACTGCTCTTTGGGCATGGTATTGAACTTGTACAATCCAAACAAAGAGATGAGCATCGCAATAATATATACTGCTGTACGATTATCAACGGCCCAGGAAGTGAGTCCGAATTCTTTGAATTTATCTTTTATCCCTTCTATAAAATTCATACTAGTATTTTTAGAATATCTTACTTATTAAGAAATACAATAGCGCTATCTACTATTGCTTAATTTATTTAGTGGCCTCTATCAATTGTCCTTCATACAAACTTTGGTATCCCGCTGTTATTAAAAGCGCTCCTGCAGTTAAACCCGCTTTAATTTCTACCTGATCGCCATATACTTCTCCCACTACTACTGATTTCTTTTGGGCAATGGTTTTACCATTGGCTTGCTTTTCTAACACGTATACATATTTGCTGGTTTCATCTGACTGCACAACATTAACGGGTATTACTATTGCATTGAGGGCTTCATAATCTTTCACTCGAATAATTGCAGATTGATTGGGTTTTAAGGAAGCATTAAAAGGAATGGCTGCCTCCGCTACAAATCCTCTCATAGTAGGATCAATGCTTTCACTGATTAATGAAATGGTAGAGGACAAATCTTTTAAATTGGCATCGGGAATAGAATACATTACAGCCGCTCCTCTTTTCATACGTGTCATATAGTTTTCTGGTACATTGGCTACAATTTTCAACTTACTGGTATTGACAATTTTTATTTGAGGCCCGGTTTGCGACATACCACTAAAGGTTTCGCCTACACGAATACTAACGATATCGGCTACCCCACTTACATCACTGTATACATTGGCGGTATTCAATTGCTCTTGCGCTACTTTAATATTTTCTTCGGCACCTGCTAATTGATTTTTGAGGGTTTCTACATTGTTGGCAGCAGCAATCACCTGCACTTCCGTTCCTATATTTTGCTCCCATAAATTTTTCTGACGCTGATAAATATTTTGTGCGAAAGAAAGTTGGGTTTTAATGGTTTCCAGGTTTTTCCTAGCAGCCTGTACCGATTGCCTAAGAATTGCATCATCTAATTTCAACAGCAATTGCCCTTTGTTTACATGTTGCCCTTGCACCACTAAAACCGACTTCACCTGTGCGGGTCCCATACGGGGAGATATATAACTGATATTATCAGCATCTACTTTACCATGCAAATCGATATAGTGTTTAAAATCTTGTACTGTAACAATTGAAGTACTTACTAATTTTACTTTTGCACTATTAGCTGCCGATGGATCCAATCCTGCTATTTTTTTCTCTAAATCTTTGATGGCCGCTTCAGCACTAGCTTTTGCTTTGCGTTCTTTTTCCAATTTCGCTTTTAAGTCTTGCAAACCGCCATCATTTCCCTTTTTGCTATTGCCACAAGAAATGGCGAATAACAACAACATACAAGTAGCGCTTATTTTAATATACTTTTTCATGTCCTTTTGGTTATTTATGCTAATGATTTTTTATTGATTTCAATTATAATTTTCCCGATGCTTTTAAATAATCGATGCGAGCAGTAATGGCATCATACAAACTATTGTAATAATTGGTTTGAGCCACTTTTAATTCTGTTTGTGCATTGTATATTTCCATATTGCTACCCAGCCCCTGTTCGTATTTCTTTTTAGTAGTATTGTACACGCTTTCAGCCAGACCGATATTTCTTTTTTGATTATCCATAGTGAGCAGGGCGGTTTTCATTTTTATACGGCTTTGCTCTACATCATAGTCAATGCTTTGTTTTAGTTGTTCTATATTATTGCGGGTTTTTTGCAATTCATATTTGCTTTGTTGAATCAGGGCATTCTTTCTGTTACCATCTGCTAAAGGAATAGCAATTTTAAATCCTACTAGGGAAGTGGTAAACCAATCCCCTTTATTAAAAAAGTTGAAAGCAGATCGCTGTGCATTTTTGCTATAAGTGCCAAATGCCGCGATGGTTGGAATCTTACTTAATTTATATCTTCTTACATTGTAGTCGCCCAGCTTTTCAGCAACAGCCAGCAATTGAAATTCCTTTCTGTTTTTAAAATCATACTGTTCTTCGAGGATATTTGATTTTAAAGATTCTTCACTTAAAGTATCGGTGAGTAATAAATTTTGCTTTTGTGGCATGCCCATTAAAAATTTCAATCCGCTATTGCCCGATTGAAGCATATGCAGGATTTTTTCTTTTTCGGTATTGATATTATTCAACTGCACCAATACTTTATCTACATCCAGTTTTTCTGCAAAACCGCTTTTATAAATTTCTTTGGTGTCGTGTAATAATTTTTCAAAGCGGGAGATATTGGCATCTAAGGAAGCCAATTGCGATTTGCCTACTACCAACTGATAATAAATCTTCATCACATTGGCCTTGATTTGCTCCTTGGTAACTTCAGCTGTTTTTACATAAAAATCACGCACTGCATCTCTTGCCATCAGTCCAACAAATACCTGTCCGTCGAATAAGAGCTGACTAAAATCCACCCCAGCACTAGCTGTCCATGGCACCCCAAACTGAGCAGCAATGGTGCCAAAATCGCCTCCATTGGGAAAGGCTATATTATTACCACTGCCATTTTTCACGCCTTCGTCTATCAATACCTGGTAGGTAGCCGGACTGATGAAATTGGGTAAACTTTGAACAGGGATATTCATATAATGCGTTCCGCCAATACTTCCACTGACTTGAGGAAAAGCAGTTGCAGTAATCTGTCGGTTTACTTGTTCTTGCACATTGATATCTAATAAGGCATTCTTTACTTGTGTGGCATTCTTCATCGAGTACTCCACTGCCTGTTGTACAGTAAAGCTATTGGTTTGTTGCGCTACGGAAGAGCAGCCTAACAACACAAAAACTCCCAATAATTTACTGCTGAGCCAATTCTTTTTCATTGTTATTCTTATTTTTTATTCGGTCTTGTTTATATTTTTGAATCATTTTGTGGCCCTTGATAGTGGCCAATCCATATAGATAATGCTCTGTAATCTCTGTTTCGATATCAATCAGCCTATATTTAGCCTTGGGGAAGATTGATTGATTAAATGCCATCATAACTGTTTCGAGCCGAACCCGAACAATTAGTTCAAAATTGATATCTGGCCGAAACAATTCTTCCCGAATACCTCTTTGAATATTGTCGACAAACACTTTATACATAAAGGAGTGTTTGTGCTCAGTAAATTTTGCAAATGCCTTCGGGTGATATTTCTGCAGTTCATGCAAGATGGAAGGATTCATATTAGCGAACATCTCCTGCATCATTTCAATAGCCAGGAATACTTCATGAATAGCATCCTTGGCTTTTTGACGATCCTGTAAGCAAGATGCTTGGTTGAATGCAATGATTCCCACGGTAACAGCTTCTACCAATTCATCCTTATCGGCAAAGAACTGATACAGTGTTTTTTTAGAAATCCCGATTGATACGGCTATTTCATCCATGGTAACCGAGCGGATACCATATTGCATAAAAAGATCATGCGCTTGTTGTAAAATTCTAGCCTTCACTTATTAATAGGTTTAAAATAGGGCGCAAAACTATGGAAACTTTCAATACACCCAAAGTTTCCATAACTATATTTTACCATTTAACACAAAATTTACATCTATACTAGTTTTCGGAAAGTAGCATAAAAGGGTATCTTTGAGCAATAAAGCAATGCCATGAGCAAGACATTTCGGTATAAAAAGCTATTTCAATATTTTCTACAGGGCTTATTGATACTAGCGCCAGTAACCATCACTTTATTCTCCATTTTTTGGGTAGTCACCTCTATTGATAGCTGGATTCCCCTGTTTACCCATATCGATACAGAAGGCAAGGTACAGGTACAGAATTATGGAATTGGCTTTGTGGTGATTATTGCGGCCCTGATTTTGATTGGTTATTTTAGCTCCTTCTTCATTACGGGAAGAATAGTAAGTTTCTTAGATAAATTACTAGAGAAAACACCCGGGATTAAACATATCTACTCCACTACCAGAGATTTTTTTGAAGCATTTGCTGGTGACAAGAAAAAATTTACGCAAAATGTATTGGCCAATGTAGATGACAATGATGTTTGGAGAGTTGGTTTTATTACACAAGACGACATGGGTGAGTTTGGATTAAAAGATTATGTGGCTGTATATGTACCCATGGCCTATTCAGTAGCAGGCAATGTGTATATCATCCCAAAAAACAGGGTTCGCTCGATCACCAATATAAGTGCTTCACAAACCATGAAATTTGCCGTAAGCGGTGGTGTAACAAGCATAGAAGAAGAGGAAAAAACATAAGTATTTCTTCCAATTCAAAATTTGTCTTGCTGTATTTTAGCTCCCAAAGCTAATTATGAAGACAACCATTTCCTGCCTACTAATTATTTGCCTACAATTACTAGTCCCCTTCGCCGCCAATAGCTGGGGATTTTTTGGGCATCAAAAAATAAACTACTATGCGGTCTTTCTTCTACCTCCTGAGATGTTGGTACTATACAAACCTAATATTGGATTTTTAGAAGCACATGCCACCGATCCCGACAAAAGGCGATATGCAGTTCCGGATGAAGGCCCAAGACATTATATAGATATAGATCACTATGGGCATTATCCCTATGATTCATTACCCCGCCAATGGAAGGCTGCTGTTGCAAAATATTCGGAAGACAGTCTGCAAAAGCATGGCATTGTGCCCTGGTATGTACAAACCATGTTGTACAAACTAACAGCTGCATTCAAGGACAAAAACTTCGGTAAGATTATGCAATACAGTGCAGAGATAGGTCATTATATAGCCGATGCACATGTACCCTTGCATGCCAATAGCAACCACAATGGCCAATTCAGTAATCAAAAAGGCATTCATGGTTTTTGGGAAAGCAGGATTCCAGAACTACTGGCAGATAGAGAATGGGATTTTTTTATTGGCCATGCACTGTATATTAAAAATCCCGGCGATTTTATCTGGAAGAGGGTGCTTGAAAGTGCGGCAGCCAGTGATAGTGTATTGTCGATTGAAAAAAAATTAAGCAAACAATTCAGGGGCGATCAACAATTTGCATTTGAGGAAAGAAATGGTCTTGTGATCAGGCAATATTCCACTCAATATAGTATTGCCTTTGACAAGCAACTGAATGGCATGATTGAACGAAGGATGCGACAATCAATCTATGCCATTGCCAGTTTTTGGTATACCGCATGGGTGAATGCCGGTCAGCCTGATCTGAAATCACTTGCGCAACTGAAAATGAGTGAAGAGGATATTGCAGCTTTCAATCAGTTGAATGAAACATGGAAAACAGGCAAACAGATGTTGGGAAGGCAAGAAAATGAATAAAGCATAAAACAATTACTGAATTTGAGAAAATGATAGCGAAGATTTGGGTATTTTTGCCACCCATAGTTTTATCATTTAATTTTATTCATACGTGATTCATAATTTCAATGCTGGCCCTTCTATCTTACCAAAGATTGTTTTTGAAGAAGCCAGTCAGGCAATACTTAACTACAATAATTCCGGACTTTCCATATTAGAATTAGGCCATCGTACTGCTACATTTCAGGCAGTTATGGACGAAGCAAGGTCTTTGCTTAAAGAATTGATGTTATTAGATGATAACCATGAAGTTCTTTTTTACATGGTGGTGCCAGTACACAATTCATGCAGGTGCCGATGAATTTGTTGGATGAAAAAGAGGCGGCAGCTTATACTGACACTGGTGTTTGGGCTACAAAAGCCATTAAAGAAGCCAAGCTGTTTGGTAAGGTAGAAACCGTTTGTTCTTCTAGAGAAGCAAACTTTAATTATATCCCAAAAGATTTCGCCGTTCCAAATGATTCCAAATACCTTCACATTACTACCAATAACACCATTTATGGTACGCAGTGGCAAAAAATACCACATACCAGCAATGTATTGGTAGCGGATATGAGTAGTGATATTTTAAGTCGCAGTTTAGATTTTAATTCATTTGGACTTATTTATGCAGGCGCACAAAAAAATATTGGAGCAGCGGGAGTTAATATTGTAGTGGTAGATAAAAACATACTAGGAAAGGTAAAGCGTAGTATTCCTACCATCATGGATTACCGCAATCATATCAAAGAAGGTAGTATGTTAAATACCCCGCCTGTATTTGCAGTGTATGTTTGCCTGCTCACCTTACGTTGGCTCAAAGCACAGGGTGGCGTAGCTGCTATTGAAAAAAAGAATGAGCAAAAAGCAGCTATCTTGTATCAAGAAATTGATAGTAATCCATTATTTCGTGGTAGCGTTGTAAAAGAAGACCGCAGTAAAATGAATGTTTGCTTTGTAATGGACAATCAGGAGATTGAAAATAAATTTTTACAATTTGCAATAGAAAATGAAATAGTAGGAATCAAAGGCCACCGACTTTCAGGTGGGTTTCGTGCCTCCTTATATAATGCCCTACCACTAGAAAGTGTAGAGGTATTGGTATCCTTAATGCAAGATTTTGCAGCAAAAAATGGCTAATCTGCCATAGGCCGCATCAGTTTCATCATCAGTAACAATCAAAAGGGCTAAATTTGTTATCCCAATCAAGTAATTATGATTTCTATCCTACCCTTTAAAGCGCTTCGTCCGGAAGCACCATTTGCAAAACAAGTGGCTAGCAGGCCTTATGATGTGTTAAACAGCAAAGAAGCAAAAATAGAAGCACAGGGCAATCCTTCTTCTTTTTTACATATTACCAAAAGCGAAATTGATTTGCCAGAAGATATTGATACGCATTCCCAATTAGTATATGATAAAGCGAAAGAAAACTTAGATGCCTTTATCAGTCGTGCTATTCTTTTCAGAGAAAACAAGGAATGCTATTATATTTATCAGTTGATCATGAATGATCAATCGCAAACCGGATTGGTTTGTTGCAGCAGTGTAGATGACTATGAAAATGGGTTGATTAAAAAACACGAGTTCACCCGTCCAGAAAAAGAAAAAGACCGCATTGATCATATGAAAACAATCGGTGCTCAAACCGGCAATGTTTTTCTCGCGTATAAAAATATAGTAGCCATTGACCAGTTGATTGAAGACTGGAAAAAGGACCGTAGTGCTGTGTATGATTTTCTAGCTGATGATGGCATACAACATACCATTTGGGTTATCAATGACGAATCGGCTATACAGCAAATCACACAAATTTTCAAGGAACAAGTACCCTGTACCTATATTGCAGACGGACATCATCGTGCAGCCAGTGCTGCCAAAGTAAGGTCGCTGGTTGGCTCCGCTGCCAATGGTTTTTTAACAACGCTTTTCCCCAGTAACCAACTAAAGATCATGGATTACAATCGTGTTGTTAAAGATTTGAATGGACATCAAGCAGAAAGTTTTTTAGCCGCTGTTAAAACAAATTTTGAAATTGCCCTTCAACCCAGTGCATTCAAGCCTGCACAATTACATGAGTTTGGAATGTATTTAAATCACCAATGGTACCAATTAACAGCAAAGGCAAATACGTATACTACCGACCCAATTGGAATTTTGGATATTAGTATTTTATCTAAAAATATTTTAGAACCAATTTTAGGAATTGCAGATCAAAGAACAGACCAACGAATAGATTTTATCGGCGGCATTCGAGGCTTGAGCGAATTAGAAAAAAGAGTGGACAGTGGAGAGATGGCCATTGCATTCAGTCTACACCCTGTAACGATTCAACAACTTTTTGATATAGCAGACAGTGGAGAAGTAATGCCACCAAAAAGCACCTGGTTTGAACCCAAACTCAGGGATGGACTACTTACGAATGTCATTGGTGAATAAAGCAATTCATTTATCTTTAAGACATGAAGAAAGGGCTGGCTATTATTGTTTTCAACATTTTCAGTTGTACCGCTGTGTGGTCACAGGATATTGCTCAATTGCAGGAGACTGCAAACAAATTCATGCAGCAAAATGATTTTTCGAATGCGGTATTGGTATTAAACAGGGCACTTGCTAAAGAACCCAATAACCTGGAAGTGAACAAATACCTTGCACTCAATTATTATTTCTTAAAAGATTTCAACAAAGCACAGAATATAATCAAGCCCCTATTAGAACAGGATGCTGCCGATGATCAAACTTTTCAAATTGCAGCAGACATTTCCCTAGCGATAGATGATACCAAAGAAGCAGAAAAAATTTACAAAAAAGGGTTGAAAAAATTTCCCGCCAGTGGAGCACTGTACAACGAATATGGCGAATTACTTTGGGCACAAAAAGATTTTAATGCTATTAAACAATGGGAAAAAGGCATTGAATTAGATCCCGGGTTTAGTAAAAACTATTACAATGCCTGTAAATACTATTATTTCACTACAGATAAAGTATGGAGTATCCTCTATGGCGAAATTTTTATCAACATTGAGCCAGCGGGCAGTAATAGCCCCGAGATAAAAATCATTCTATTAGAAGGCTATAAAAAATTATTTGCTGAAGCAGATTTAGAAAAAAACAGCAAAGAAAAAAATGAATTCATCATTGCTTTTATTAAAACAATGAATAAGCAAAGCACGCTTGCCCTACAAGGACTTCAAGCCGAGTCTTTGACCATGATTAGAAGCAGATTTATTTTAGATTGGTTTGGCAACTACGACAATCAATTCCCCTTCCGACTTTTCGAATACCAACGTCAAGTAATGCAGGAAGGATTATTTGATGCCTATAATCAATGGATTTTTGGAGCTGCACAAAATCTGGCCGCCTACCAAAACTGGATTAATATTCATTCTGCCGAATACACTGCATTGAATCAATTTCAAAAAGGCAGTGTCTTTAAAATTCCACTGGGCCAATATTTCCACTCTGTTAATTAATCAGTTACCCCCTGCAAAAAAGCATTAAACTTATTTTTGAAATTTTATTTCACTGTTTACATTGTTTTATAGCTTTACCAAAAACATACATTATTAAGCGATTTTTCTTTCTATTGGCTACTTTGTTTAGCCCTTTCTTGTTCGGATGCAGCAGCCTCAGACAATGCAACTACCACCAACAAACAAGCAGTTACTGCAGCAGATGGCACTAGCTATAGTACTGATTTCTTTGATGTAGCTAAATACCCAACTACTAAATTTGAAATTCGCTATAACTGCAAAAAAATAAGTTGATAAAAAATCAAGAAAAGCCATTCTGCCATGCAGGATGGCTTTTTTTATTTATCTTAGTTGGGAAAACTGAAATAAGGAAAAAGCCTTGGCCGGCAATATAAATCTGTTGCCAAGTTTTTGATTCCGCCTTCAGAACACCCTATTTATACTTAAGAAACGATTGCTTATGAATGCTGAAATGAGGATTTTTGATTTTCTGGACTACCAATTGTCGAAATTTCCTAAGTCTGATATGCTGGCGAGCAAAGTAAATGGCGTTTGGGAACCCCTTAGCAATGCGGAAGTCAAAAAGACGATCGACTTGCTCAGTGCGGGCTTATTAAAACTGGGAGTCAGCGGGAATGACATGACGGTTGAAAATCAGGATAAGATTGCCATTATCAGTCGAAATCGTCCTGAGTGGGTTATGCTTGACTTAGCCTGTCAACAAATAGGTGCTTGTCTTTGTCCTATTTACCCAACTACTAATGTCAACGAATTGGAATTTATTTTCAATGATGCTTCCATAAAATATGTATTCATTAGTGGACAGGATATCCTGGATAAAGTAAACATCATTCGAAATAAAATCCCCAGTTTATTAAATATCTATTCATTTGATGCTTTAGAAGGAGTTGATTACTGGAAAAAAATTATTCAACCAGTGCAAGCTTCCAACCTGGAACAACTAGTTGAAATAAGAAAACAAATACTCCCAGAGCACTGTGCTACAATTATCTACACATCAGGTACAACCGGCACTCCCAAGGGAGTGATGTTAAGTCATCGCAATATCGTTACCAATGTTATCAATGCTAGAAATAGCTTTCCTTTTGATGACAACCCCAGTAGAAAAGCATTAAGTTTTCTGCCCCTGAATCATATTTTTGAGCGGTTGGTAACCTATATCTATATTACCAGTGGCAATTCGATTTATTACGCAGAAAGTTTAGATACCGTAGGTGAAAATATAAGAGAAGTAAAACCGAATTTATTTTCTACCGTGCCACGATTACTGGAAAAAGTGTATGAAAAAATAATGGACAAAGGCAGTGAACTAAGGGGTGTTAAGAGGAAATTATTTGATTGGGCAATTGGATTAGGCAATGAATATGACAATTTAAAAAGCAGGGGGATTTGGTATCGCCTTCAATTAGCGATTGCTAATAAAATCATTTTCAATAAATGGAGAGCTGCACTGGGCAATAATGTAGAATTAATCATTACTGGCGGGGCTGCTTGCCAAGTAAGACTACTTAGAATTTTTAATGCGGCACAGATTCCTATTTATGAAGGATATGGGCCTACAGAAAATAGTCCAGTTATTAGTGTCAACTGTCGGAAAAAAGGAGGCACTAAGTACGGCACCGTTGGATTGGTCATTGAGGGTCAGGAAGTAAAATTAGAAGCAGATGGAGAAATTTGCGTTAAAGGGCCCAGTGTAATGATGGGATATTATAAACGACCAGATCTTACTGCTGAAACCATTATAGATGGATGGTTACATACGGGTGATATTGGCGTTTTTGAAGATGGCAAATACCTAAAAATAACAGATCGAAAGAAAGAATTATTCAAAACAAGTGGAGGAAAATATGTGGCGCCGCAGCCGATAGAAAATCGAATGAAGGAAAGTCCTTTTGTAGAGCAAATGATGGTAGTAGGTGCCGAACAAAAATTTGTTGGTGCATTAATTGTGCCTTCGATTACGAATCTAAAAGAGTGGATGCAACATAAAGGGATAAAATTTACTACTATTGAAGATGCGGTTCATCATCCAAAAGTGTTGGATTTGTACAAAGAATTAATTGAATCTTTCAATCAGTTCTTCAATCATGTTGAGCAAGTGAAAAAATTTGAACTTTTACCCCATGAGTGGACCATTGACAGCGGGGAATTAACTCCTACGTTGAAATTGAAAAGAAAGGTAATCATGGAAAAATACAAGTCTGCTATTGAAAGAATTTATAGCAATTAAGCGCTATGAACTAATTCAAGCGCTGCTATTTTCTTATCAATACAGACTATCCAAAACTACAGTATGGAAACCATTCAATTAAATCAAATGGTTCTCCATTGCATAGCGAGTTAAATCTGAATTCGATTTGAGTCCAGTTTTTGCAAGAATCCTAGAGCGATAAGTACTGATAGTAGCTACACTAAGGGATAGCATTTCGGCGATTTCCGAAACAGACTTACCCGAAGCGAGATGTCCCATCACATCAAACTCTCGATTACTTAAATACTCATAGGCAAGTTTTGATTCATCGGCTCCCATGGTTTTAATTAATTTTTCTACCACATCGGAAGAAAAATATTTTTTACCAGAAAGAATCCGTTGAACTGCTGTCACCAAATCATCGGCAGCAGAGTCTTTGGAAAGATAACCAGAAGCTCCTGCTTTCAATACACGGATAGCATAGTGATCTTCTGAATGCAAACTCAAAATAAGAATGGGTAAATTGGGATACACGTGACGAATCTGTTTCAGTGCATCCAGTCCACTTCTTCCTGGCATATGGATATCACTGATAACCATATCCCATTTTGAATCCATTACAGCATTAATCATTTGCTCTGCATCTGTAACTTCTTCAACTTGAATCTCTTTGAATTCGTCGACTAAAATTTGTTTTAGTCCTTTTCTGACCACGGCGTGATCATCGGCAATTAAAATGCGTAACATAGGTTATATTATTTGGGTTTCAATAGGTTACAATCTTTCAACAAAAACATTGATGGCCATTTTACTATCAGCATCCTGCAACATGATTTTGTAGCATTCTTATTTTCACACAGTTAACTAGGTAGCACCCAGTCAATGGATATTATTCCCTTTGCAACGCTAATTTTTGTATTATAAAAATTAGTGCGCCGTTGTATAAAAATTATTACTGATCAAAATAAATGGCGTAATTCTTTAGTTTAAACATAGGCCTAGGGTATTAATTTTTTACTTCCCATTTATCATATCGCATACGCTAATTCGTGGGTAGCAAGGAACGGGTGTTTTGTATATAAGTTTTTGCATTTGTGCAGTTTATCTGCCATTGCAATTGTTTTAGGTATTTTCTCAAACGCATGATATTTATCCAAGATAAAATCTACGCCATGTAACTTGAATACATTTAATTCACGTTCCTCTTCAGAATTAACCATTGCAATGACAACGCATCCAGCTGATTTTTGCTTGATCATTTTCACAAGTTCAATTGCCGCATTTTGTTGAAAATCAACGTCCAACAACACAAAATCAGGTAATACCATGTCAAACAAACTATCTGCATTGGAATGGGAGTCGGTATGATAAATGGAATGTACAGAATCTAACTGCTCTAAAATATGTAGTATTCTACTTCTAATATGTGCCGAACTTTCCACTATCAATCCTCTCATATCTGTACAAATTTGCTTACCAAAGTAAACACAAATACTATTGAAATCAGATAGTTACACATCCCTAATTTTAGTAGTACCTATACAATACCACAAGTAGTATTTCGACTACATATGGTGTAATAAATGGTACTAATCAATATCGGAAATAATATGATTATTGATGGCATAGCGGGTAAGGTCAGAATTGGTACTTAAATCAAGTTTTTCCATGATTCTGCCACGGTATGTACTTACCGTAGTTAATGCCAAAGAAAGTGAATCAGCAATATGCGAAACCGTTTTACCAGAAGCCAATAATTTAAAAATTTCAAATTCCCGATTGGTCAACGATTCATGAGGCTTTTTAGAATCTCCGGGATTGGATAATAATTTTTCGGCTATTTCAGCAGTGATGTATTTCTTTCCGAGAGAAATTCGTTGAATGGCGATGATTAGTTCATCGGGAGCAGAATTTTTATTTAAATACCCAGCTGCACCTGCTTTTAATACTCTAACTGCATATAGGTCTTCAGGATAAATGCTCAAAATAAGTACAGGCAAATTGGGTTTAATTAATTTGATTTGCTCTAATGCTTCTAATCCGCTTCTGCCAGGCATATCCAAATCTGAAATCACCAAATCCCAATCATGCAAGGTTACTTCTTTTACAAGGGCTTCCCCATCTGCCACTTCTTTAATTATTGCAGAAGGATATTCGTCGCGTAATATTTGAATAAGGCCTAAGCGAATAAAGCTATGATCATCTGCCAGAATTATTCTATTTATCATTTTTTTATTGGTTTATGGCTTACCTGGGTTCCAATGGTAAGCTAATTATTATCCTAGTCCCTTTATCCGGGGATGAATTTACTTCAAAACTTCCACCTAAGGAAAAAACTCTTTCTTTCATACCTACCAAACCAAAAGATTTTTTCGATTTTATGGTGGTTGGATCAAACCCTTTTCCATCATCGTCGATATTTATTAAAATGTGCCCGTCTAAAACTGTCAACGAGCTAGTTACAGAGTTGGCTTCCGCATATTTGGTAATATTAGTGAATGCTTCCTGAAAAACCCTAAAAATGCAGATTGCAGCAGGTACAGGCAATTTAAGTTCTGCAACATTGGTAACAAAATCAACAATAATTCCTGTACTCTTTTCGAATTGTGTATTTAACATTTCGAGGGCTCCCAATAATCCATAATCGTCTAAAATACCTGGCCTTAATTCATTTAAAATTCTTCTCACGGCTTTATTACTAGCATCTAACAAGTTATTAATATTACTAATCTTGGTTTGCAGCAATTCACTCTCAGCAGGTATTTTTTTACCCAACCAGGCGACATCCATTTTAATAGCAGTGAGTTGTTGTCCAAGATCATCGTGAATTTCCCTTCCGATTCTTTTTCGTTCTTCTTCCCTAATATTTAATATATGAGCTGTTAATGCCCTTATTTTATCTGTGGCTATTTTCCTTTCCGCCTCTTTTTCAAAAATTTCTAATGCGAATGAAATATTACTAGTCACTTCTTCCAATAAGGCTATTTCAGTCTCATCAAAAAAGTCTTTTACCCCTGCATAAATAGAAATGGTGCCTATTGCATTTCCAAATTTTAAAACAGGGAGTGAAATAGAAGAATAAAAGCCACGTACCAAGGCTGCTTCTTTCCACATTTTCATAGCAGGGTCATTTTCTATATCATTACAAACTACATACTTTCTCTCTAAAATAGACCGAGCAGTTGGCCCTTTACTTTCTGGCTTTTCTTTAATCAATGAAATATTATTTAATAAAGCCAAATAGCCCCGTTCATCTCCTGCATGCACTATTGGACATACTAAACTAGTAACCTGGTCTATTTTTCCAACCCAAGCCATTTTAAAATGCCCCACTGTAACAGCTATTTTACAAACTTCTTCAAAAAGCGTCAATTCATTGGTAGTTCTAACAATCATCTGATTAATCATACTGATAAATAAAAACAACCGATTGGTTTTCGCTAGTTTTTCTTCTCCTCGCTTTACATCAGTAATATCTTGAGTTGCTCCAATTGAAACCAATGGATTACCCGCTTCATCATAAATGGTTTCACCCTGCTGATGTAAATATTTTATACCCTTGTTTGGCAATACAACTTTATGCACATTATCATACTTGTGATGATTTTTAATGGAGTTTTCAAATGCAGCTTTTACCATATCAGCTTCTTCTGGCAATAACATCTCAAAAAAATATTCAAAACTGGGCTGAAATATTTTTGGATCTCTTTGTACAATTTCAAATAACTGATCGGACCAAATTAATTCGCCGGTTTGATGATTAAATTCCCAACTACCAATTTTCCCGATACGTTGCGCTTCATTTAATGATTTTTCGTTTTTGATAATTATAGCTGCTTCCTTTTTTCTTCTAGTAATATCGCGTATTATAAAAACAATTTGTTGAGGATGGCCTTTCTCATCTTTAATAAATTCTGCATTGGCCTCCATATTAAAAAAGCTTCCAGATTGATGAATACCAAGATATTCACCAGGCCCAGTCATAACTCCTTGGAACATTAATGCTAAATTAGACTGAGCCCTTTCTCTGTCTGCTGCAACAATGAAGTCTGTTATCAAAGAACCAATGATATCCTCCTCGTTCACCCCATATATTTTTTGGGCTACAGGAGAGGCTATTAAACATTTCCCTTGTAAGTCAGTGATGACAACTCCATCCGGTGAAGCAGTAATAATAGACCGATATCTTTCTTCACTGGCCCTTAATAAGTTTTCCGCCTTTTTCCTTTCTGATATATCTCTTATAATTGCTTGTGCTGCAATTTCACCATTAAATTTTATTGGAATTGACTTCACTTCTACCTCAATAAGAGAACCATCAAAACAAATAAACTTCTCCTCTGCAATTGGCAAGGGTACTCTTGTAGACACTATCTGTTGCATACGGCTAAGAACAAAATCTCGTTGATCTGGATATATGAATTCTAAAACCGACTTGCCAATTAGGTCATCTTTGCTATTAGCTTTCATCATTTGTACTGTCCGACTATTGACATATGCAATTTTTCCATTTTGATAGATTACCATAGCATCCGGTGCACTTTCAACCAAAAGGCGATATTTATTTTCAGACTCTATTAATTCTTTTTGACTGAAGGATTTGTAATTATGCCTAAACCGGAGGGAAATCATCACCAGTAGAAATATTATTAGGAGTACAAGAACAAATACAACAATTCTATTTTTGGTAGCATTTTCATCATGTACTAATCGATGACTCGCCAACAATGCCGCATCTGTTTTTTGTAATTGAAACGCCAATTTTTCAATGGTATGTAATTTACTTTTTGTATCCTCATTATTCAAGGAGGTTAACACTTTAACTTTTTTTCCTGCAATGATATCATTCAATAATGTACTTGAAAAGAGTATGTATTGATCAATCGTTTTTCCTAGCGTATCAATCTGTTGCTTTTGTTCTTCATTTTGACCAACTATTTTTTTAAATGCAATTAAATCCTTCCGGGTAATTGAATCTGTTTTTATTATCTGGGAATAATCTGCTATACTATCGGAATTGGCGTAATTTTTTAAAGTGGAAAATGTAAGTTCAGCATTAAATAATAGTTTTTCAGAAAGCAGAAATACCTCTTTTGATTGGTTAACCAGTTGGGTATTTTCCTTGTAGCTATTAAATATGGAACGAGCTAAAATTACACTGACAGCAATGGACATTATTATTAAAATAATACCCCCTATCAGGACTTTATCTAGTGGTGGCCTGAGTTTCATAATAGCCTTTAATATTTAAAAGAAAATTCGGAATACATATTGAGATATAATTGAGGGCATTACTCCTCCTTATCTAAGTTAATAAATAAATTACAAGATTTTGTGATTAGAATCATAAAACAAGAAAACCTTCATTAGTAGGTTTACGTATTGAATTAATATAAATATTATATATGAAAAAATCCGTAAAAAAACATGTCTTTGCTTGTTTTACATTAGCAGTATGCCTGTCGTGCAATTCTGCTGAAAAAAATCCTGGCAATCAATCAGCTGATGCAGGTTCTACTTCTAGTGATGGAAAAGGACAATCAGCTGTAGTAGACAACCAATCTGCTAAAAATGTAGTACAAGTAGCAATGGCTAGCAAGGACCACAGCACATTAGTTGCGGCGGTTAAGGCAGCCGAACTGGTTGATGTATTAAGCAATGCAGGACCATTTACTGTTTTTGCACCTACTAATGCAGCATTTGACAAACTACCCGCTGGCACTGTAGAGGGACTACTAAAGCCTGAAAAGAAAAACGACCTCATTGATATTCTTCAATATCACGTATCGGTGGGTGTATTTAAAGAAGATATGTTTCAGGAAGGACAGCAAATTGGTCAGGTAAATGGCGGGAATATTACCATCAGCAAAAAAGATGGCAAAATAATAATAAATGGCGTTGCCACTATTATTGCTACTGTTCCAGCTTCGAATGGCATTGTTTATGTGATAGATGCTGTATTATTACCACCTGCTACAAAATAAATAGAAGTTCATTTTATTAAATACAACTAGCAATACTAGTTGTATTTAATTTTTTTTATTTCGCTTGAGGAAATAATTTAATTTTCATAACGGCAGCAATGCTGGAGGCTCTTTGCTTGGCCATATCTGCAACTTTTCCCTTAAATAATTCATCGACGGTACTATTAAAGAGTTCAATCCAATGATCAAAATAGCTCGGACGTAAATTAGAAAAATGGTGAAGCTTTTGATGCAATTCCATAGGATTACCTTCATAGGTGCCTGAATAAAAAAGCAAATTTTCCCAAAACCGATACATAACAGGTAAATGTTTTTCCCAATTGGTTTTGGCTACATCCGAAAAAATGTAGCTGAGGGAATTGTCTTTTTTAATTTTTTCATAAAAACTATCTACCAATAATTTAATATCAGTGTTATTAGTCAAGTCCTTTTTAATAGATTTTTTCATTTTACAAATCTTTTCGATTAAATTTTCTTAATGAAAGCCAGGCGGGAATAAACATCCACAAACTAAGTACCAGCAAAGAAATAATTGTTCCTATGTTCGTTCCAAATACACTCTTAAATACAGCGCCGGTATATCCCATCATAGCAGAGAGATCCATCTTAAGCAAAATCAAAATTCTACTTAAATCAATCGGATTTAAAGCAGTAAAGCCTATCATTATTTTTTCAAGAGGATAATCTGCAAATTGAAACAAGACAAATAATACAAGCCCATCGAAAAGCAAAGAAAAATAGAGCCACAATAGAATTGCAATACCAATACCTTTTGCTTTATCCCTGGTATTAACTGCGGCCAATAATGCAATTGCAGCAAATATTACAGAAAGGAAAACTCCAGAGATGGTCATCATCACACCAATAGCAGTAGGCTCATATATTAAAATAGGCAAGCCCGCCCCAATCAAAAATGAAATCATCAAAGAAATAGCCAATCCGGCAAAAACACTTAGCCAAATACGTTTTCTTGTTAATGGCTGACTGACCAATAATTCTAAAAATTCGGCGCTGTTGTAAATATAAATTGCAGAAAAAAGTATACTAACGAGTGGGATAATAATTAATATAATATTGAGTAAACTCAATAACCCTTTAGCAGAATTATCTTCCAAGTTAAAAATACTAACGGAAATAAGTAAAAGAAAGACTGTATAAGCCAGCATTATTTTATTCCGTAGAATATCAATTATAACATATTTAATGATTTTATTCATTAGCCATTTATTATTTTTTGTTCTAGCTGAATTGATAACATAACAGTTGCGATTGCCTTCGATAATTTCACTTGTCCTGTAATGGCTTGCAAGTCTTCAAAGGATTTATGAAACTTAAGTATCCCATCCTGCATGTAAATTACCTCCGTAACCAAATCATCTAATTCGCTTAAAACATGTGAAGTAATTAAAATCAGTTTCCCCTTTTTCTTTTCAGCCACAATTTTTTCTTTTAATATTTCTGTGGCCACAGGATCCAATCCTGCTGTGGGCTCGTCCAGTATTAATACTTCCGGACTAAATAAAAAAGCCAACGCTGCACTTACTTTTTGCCTGGTTCCTCCTGATAATGTGCACATTCTTTTATGCATTAACTTATGCAATTCAAATTGTTCGATTAGCGTTTCATCTAATTCCTGTGATGGTTTTTTTCTGATATCTTTCATCATCGCCAACAATTGGCCAATGGTCATATTCTCGGGGTAGCGTCCTATCTGAGGCATATAACCAATATTGGATCGATATTTCCAATCGTGTACAATGTTTTTTCCGTTAAAAGTGATAAAACCACTATCACAAACCACCATCCCCAATATACTTTTAATAAGAGTAGTTTTGCCACTGCCATTGGGCCCAATTAATGCAATACACTCTCCTTTATTACAGGCCAGCGATACATTATTTAATGCTATCAGTTTTCCAAATTTCTTAGTTAAGTTATTGGCTATAATCATAATGGAAGCGCTTTCATGAGTGGAAAATTATCTTTCAAGTTTTCGGGGGTAAGGGTAGGTATTACCTTTTCTGTTTTATCCATTAAACTTGTCATAAAACTCCTGAACAAAAACATAGCGGATGGATTTTGTTCGATAATCATTGAATACATGCTAATAGGGCGATAAGGAATATCGCCGACATGGTCTTTATTGAGATCATATCCATCGTATTGATCCCAATAATTATTGTCGAAATTATTCAACACCAAACTGCCATTTGTAGCCACATCAAATGTGTTTCCTATAAAATTATTATGAGTGAGTTGTACATCCATACAACTTGCTTGAATTTTTAAGGCCCACCCATTACTTTCAAAAACATTTTTTTGCATTAACAACCTACTGGCTCCTTCCATATAAATACCCATTGTATTTTTAGTAAATCGATTGTTTTCAATATAACTGTCGGCAATTTCTTTAAGCAATAACCCATAAGCTGCATCCCCCCAGTTTTCTTCGAAATAATTATGAAACATTTTCACTCTTTTAGAAAACATAACTGCCACTCCGGCTCCATTGTTTTGGAAGATATTGGTGATATAGGCATCATTATCGGAAAACATAAAATGCAACCCATAACGTAAATTTTTAAATGAAGTATTGCGCCATATAACCGAATTGGTAACAAACTCGAAATAGATGCCATCTCGGTGGCCAGAAACAGTATTGGCTATAATGCGCATGCTATCGCTTTTCCAACAATGAATTCCATTGCCACTTTGCTCTTCTTTCAGATTATGTGCTGTTAAGGTATTTTTTTCAATCGTACAATTGGTGCCGTATTGCGTATAAATTCCAAAAAAAGTATTTTCCAGGATATTATTTCGAATAACCACATCCCGAGATTGATAAATTTTTATTCCTGCAAAATCCTCGATGCTGGATTCGCCTGAATTGATAATTTTAAAGCCCTCTACTAAAACGCCGGAAGCTTTAATAGAAATTATTTCATATTTACCTTCTCCATCTAGTATGGGATAATTTTCACCGATTAGAAAAAGCTTTTTATCAATTAAAATATTTTTCTCAAGGTATCGACCAGATGTTACCCTAATAGTATCGCCTTCAAAAGCGATGTTGATGGCATATTGAACACTGGTGATAGTTAAATTTTTCCCTACCCTAATGGTCTTGGCAGGAAGTAATGTACCCCAAGATAAGCTTAGTATTAGGAGAATATTTTTTTTCACAGTCCTGTTAATTGATGACCGTTTATTATTTTAGCTTGAAATAATTTTTGATACTTTTCTGCACTGTCCCGGTTATCAAAAGCAATAGTATTGCCATTCATTGGACTCCGAATCTGATCACCTGCTAATATAATAGCATTCGATAATTTGACAAATTGATGTGCTTTGCAATAATTAGTTAAATAAATGTCACTTATATTTTCGAAGTCTTTGTAATTGTTTTTTTTAAAGACCAGCATACATTGTATATCATCAAAGCAATAGGTTTTTCCCTTCTTTGTTAAAATAGCAGCTCCAAATTTTTCATCGCTGATGGTCATTTTACAAGAGTTGCATTGGTCACGGCCGATTTGAATTGGAGTAGGATTGTAATTACAGGAATTGAGTGTTATAATCAATATAAAAATTAAAATATGACTATTTTTTTTTCGAATCTGTATTGCCAACCTCCATTCAACAATTAATCCAAGTAGCAAGAGTACTCCAACAGAAATAAATATCCACCCCCCTATATCCGGAATAGAATATGCACCAAAGTTCAATAATTGTTTAAACCCAATTAAAGGCGGCTGGTAGGCCATCCCTGGTACAATAATGGCTGCATCAGGATTTAAATTATGCCCATAGTTATATTCCCATTGCCAAAAATCATACATCGCCAATATACCAAAAACAACAAATAAAAAAAACAACCAGTACAACCACTTCCGTTTACCAACAAAGGATACGATAAAAAAGAGTAAGGAAAAACCAATTATTATCCATGGCAAGACGGCAAATTCAAAAAAATCGGCGGTATGCAAGGTTTTCATGCCGATATAATGGTTGAGTCCATTTATAATGTCAACATTACCACTTAATTTATTGGGATATATTAGCAATACCAATCCTTCTGGATATTGAGGTGCTACTAAATCTATTTTCCACAGGGGAAAAAAAAGTACAGCAAGTAAACCTACAGCACACAGCACCAAGATAATTCTTACCCAACCCTGTAAATTCTTATTTGGTATGCCCATAATTGAAAAGTAAAAGAATTGCGGAATAGAGTAACCTATTCCGCAATTGTAAAAAAATTATTTGGTCTTTTTTATTGTATCTGAAACTGGGTAGTTTTTTCCTGTACTAAATAGCAATGGAACATTACTACCTGCTGGGGAAACACGAATATAGCCTGTCATTTCCTGATGTAATGCACTGCAAAAATCTGTACAATACATTGGGAAAATACCTGTCTTATCAGGATTCCATTTGAGCGTTTGGGTTTCACCAGGCATTACCAGTAATTCAGCATTGCCGGCCCCTTTAATGGCAAAACCATGAGGAACATCCCAATCCTGTTCAAGATTGGTAACATGAAAATATACTTCATCACCCAACCGAATGCCTTCAATATTATCAGGCGTTAAATGTGAGCGAATGGCAGTCATATATACATGTACCTTATTCCCTTCTCTTACTACTTTAGCAGCACCCTCTCCATTAGAGAAATAAGGATTCTTGTTATCCTCCATCTTAAAGAACTTAATTGAATTAGGCCTAACTAAATCTGCAGCTATAATTTGTGCATAATGTGGCTCGCCAATAGTAGGAAAATCTAAGATTAGTTGCATCTTATCGCCACTGATATCATACAACTGTGCGCTTTGTGCCAATTCTGGTCCAGTAGGCAAATACCTGTCTTTGGTTATTTTGTCGTAAGCCACTAGGTATTTTCCGGTTGGATTTTTTGTGTCGCCACCTGCTACACATAAGTGACCAACGGAATAATAGGTAGGCACTCGATCTAATACTTTCAAATCTTTGATATTCCATTTTACTACTTCAGAAGAAACAAACATAGAAGTATAAGCATTGCCTTTATTGTCAAATTCGGTATGCAATGGGCCTAAACCTGGTTTTTGAACTTCACCATATAAAACTGATTCGTATTTTAAAATAGGAATCCCTTCAAATTCACCTATATAATCTTTAGCCGCAATTGCCTTCTGCAATTTGTCGAAACTAAAAACTGGTATCAATGCCGCTAACTTGCCGCTACCCACGATATATTCACCAGTTGGGCTTACATCACATCCATGTGGTGATTTAGGACAAGGGAAAAAATAACAGATATCTTTTAATTCTTTTGAATCTAATACTGTTACTTCTGTTTTAATTTCAGAAACAGCAGTATGAGTTTTATCACTATAGGTATTGTGAGCATAACGTACGGCTTGCTTTCTTCCTTTACCCGCTTTCAAGTATTCTTCCGCTTTTTTCCAATTCACTGCCATTATAAAATCTTTGTCCTTTTGAGATGCGTTCACCTCTAATAGCGTGTTGGCCTGTTCTGTATTATAGCAGGAGAAGAAAAACCATCCATGAGAAACACCTTTGCCTGCACGACTAAGATCAAAGTTGAATCCAGGGCATTGAATTTGAAAAGCAATATCCATTTTTCCCTCTTCTTTGGCTACGCTAATAAAACTTAAAGTGCCTTTAAAGTTTTTCTTGTAGGTATTAATAGGAACATCCCCAGCCGCATCATCAGGCGGTACGCTGAATCGAGTACCAGCAACAACGTATTCTGTATTTTCTGTGATGAAAGGAGAACTATGATTACCAGCACTATTGGGCAATTCAATGATTTCAGCAGTTCTGAAAGTTTTCAGGTCAATGCGGGCAACCCTTGGTGTGTTGTTGGCATTGCCAAAAGCCCAACGTCCATCATAGTCACCATTGGTTTTTGACATTTGAACATGATGTAAATCATCCCAAGGTATAAATCCATGAGAGGTATTTAACATAGGCTTTGTTTCTTCACTATATCCATACCCTTTTTCAGGATCTACTGAAAATACAGGTATCACTCTGAGCAACCTACCTGACGGTAAGCCATAAACGCTCATTTGTCCACTAAAACCACCGGAAACGAAATTATAAAATTCGTCGTATTTGCCAGGTGCGACATAAGTTTTAGCAGCAGCATCAGAATTTACTGCATTGCCTGCATTTTTGGGTTTACAAGCATTGAAGCCTACTAGAAGGCCCAATGAAAGCGACGTGATAATAATCCAATTTTTATTTTTCATAATTGATTGATTTGATTATTCATTAATAAGATTATAATTATTTTACATCATCATTTTTACGCTGAAATTCATATAATGCCCTAGCGTCATCGTCAGATAAATTTTGATTTGGCATTCTTACTAAACAGATTTCTAACTGTGCTTGTGCTTTTGGATCTTTATTCAACATTTCATCTGTATTAGTAATGAAATTCATAATCCACTCGGCTGAAAATCTTTTAGTAACCCCTTTCCAGCCTGGCCCAACTAGTTTTTCTTCTGTTAGCTTATGACAGCTACTGCATTTAACACTAAATACTTTTTCGCCGTTAGAAGCCATTGCAGTATCAAGGCTTGGAGATACAGATACATTTTTAAATTTACCTTCTCCCCTGTTAGGGTCATAGGATAAACTGTTAGTCCCAGTACCATTGCTGGCATCGTTGGGAGATTTGCTGTTGCCAGCTCCGCAGGAAAGGAGTAATAAGCAAGCACTTATAACCACTAAAATTTGTTTCATACTTTTTGTTTTTGATTTACTAATTATAATGCAAGATTACATGCTGTATAATTGTATATTTATGCGTTGAATCACAATTGAGTTGGCCAGCATTGTGGAATACCTGTCATTTCTATCAATTTCTACCTTAACATGATTTAAATCATACCAGAATAGAACAACAATCATTTCAAAGCAAGTAGAAGAAATATATTTTTAAACCTTCACCTAAACCATTGATTATGATGATTGATATTGATACGCTATTGGCATGGGGTGCTGCTTTCAAAAGGGTGACGGCAGGAGAAATCATATTCAATGAAGGTTCACAATCCCAGTTTTATTACCAATTAGTAAGCGGTACCATTCGTTGGGTTAATATTAATGACGAAGGAAAAGAATTCCTACAAGTTCTTATTGCGCCAGGTGAAAGTTTTGGGGAATTGCCACTATTTGATGAGGGCCCTTTTGCTGCAACTACTATTGCCAATACAGATAGCGTAATCATCCGATTACACCGCGCAACTTTTCATCAATTGTTAAGAGAAAGTCCTGAAATACATTTATCATTTAGCAAATTGCTAGCACAAAGACTTCGCTTTAAATTTCTGCTTATTAAGGAAATGGCGAATCACAATCCGGAAAAAAGCATTTCATCTTTATTGAATTATTTTAAAGAAACGCAGAAGAATATTTGCCCAAAATGCAATAAGATAAATTTAACTAGACAGCAAATAGCAGATATGACTGGACTAAGAGTAGAAACGGTTATTCGAACAATGAAACAATTACATTTGAAGGGCGAATTGCTAATTGAAAAAGGAAAAGTATATGTTTAGCTATGATTTGAATCATAATTACTAGGCATTATTGACTTTTACTTTGCTTTATGATTCAACTACCATTGAGCATTAAAAGATATTTAAAAATTAGCCTCCTCAATTTGCTGGTGGTAGCAGCTATTGGTGTTATTCTACGTTATAAAATAGCCTTTTCCCTACCCATTGTAGATCAAAAACATTTATTGCATGGCCATTCGCATTTTGCCTTCGCAGGTTGGATCTCACAGGCCCTCATGAGCTTAATGCTATATTACCTATACCAACAAAACAACTCGTTGGATTTTAAAAAATATAGATGGGCAGTATATGGAAACCTTGTCACTGCCTATGGCATGTTAATTAGTTTTGCGGTAGAGGGTTATGGTGCGTATTCAATTCTTTTCTCAACCCTGTCGATTTGCTTTGGGTATTTTTTTGCTATTGTCTTTTGGAGGGATCTAAATAGACTTCAATTAAAAAATCCAGTTCAACTTTGGTTCAAAGCCAGTTTGTTATTCAATGCATTATCATCAATAGGGGCATTCGCACTAGCCATTATGATGGGAGCTCGCATTATCCATCAAAACTGGTATCTGGCGGCTGAATATTTTTATTTACATTTTCAATATAATGGGTGGTTCTTTTTTTCCTGTATGGGCCTATTCAGTTCCCTATTAATTAATCTTGTTCCTCACAAAAAGCTTTACTTGTGTTTTTACCTTTTTGCAGGAGCCATGCTGCCTGCTTATTTTTTATCTGCCCTATGGATGCAAATTCCCATTTGGGTATATGTGATAGTTATTGCAGCTGCCATTGCTCAAGTAATCGGCTGGATAATCGTTATTGGAGTTTTAAAAAACCATTGGGGTACCTTAAAAACTATTTTTACAGGCATTGGCAGGGGGCTACTATTGTTATCCGCCATTGCTTTATCTATAAAGCTCTTGTTACAATTGGGGTCTACCTTGCCCGCTTTCAGCACCTTGGCATTTGGATTCCGACCTATTGTAATTGGATACTTACACCTCGTTTTGTTGGGTGTCATAAGCCTTTTTATTTTGGGATTCCTATTTTTAACCGACACCCTCCTAATAAATAGAATAACCACCATCGGTGCTTTTTTATTTACTACAGGCATCATCATTAATGAATTTTTTTTGATGCTCCAAGGCATTACCGCTATGAGTTATATCAGCATACCATTTATCAACCTTTACTTACTAGCAATGGCTTGCGTCATGTTAGTAGGCATTGCAGCAATTTTAATAAGTCAATATAAATATTTTAAAAAGTGAGTTCAATCACATTTATTATTTTAAATCAAGACGAACTTTGCAGAAAATAAATTCAATGAAAAATCTAGCAGAACAAACATTGGCTTCCATAGTTATTTCCAATCACCATGCAGCCCCTATTTTAGAAAAATATCAATTGGACTTTTGTTGTAAAGGGAAAAAGACTTTAAAAGACGCTTGTATCGAAAAGGGATTGGACCATGATAGTCTTTCAGCGGAATTATTTGCCATCGAAATTCCACGCCAGGATACTTTGCCATTTAATGAAATGAGCCTTACAGCACTTATTAACTACATACTGCTTAATCATCATTTTTATGTAAAACAAACAATGCCTACTATTTCGTTTTATCTTCAAAAAATTGCTGCCAAGCATGGAGAAAGGTATCCTTATATGGTGGAGGTAAAAGATTTATTCGAGCAAATAAAATCAGAAATGGAATTGCATTTAGAAAAAGAAGAATCCATTTTATTTCCGAGAATAAAAGAAATTGAAGCATCGCACCAGCACATTTTACCAGACTTTCCTGCCGCCGGATATATTGCAGGCCCCATAAATATGATGGAAGCAGAACATGAGCACGCTGGTATGATTATGGCAACCATACAATCGCTCACTAACCATTACACTGCACCAGATGATGCCTGTACAACTTTTAAAGTATGCATTGCTACCTTAAAAGAATTTGAACAAGACTTGCACAAGCATGTTCATTTAGAAAACTATATTTTATTCCCTAAATCATTGGCTCTTAATCTGTCTATTAAAAACTAGGGGTATTGTATTGGAATACTCATTAAAAGGAGTCACTAAATACTTACTGACTTATATCATTTTTTTTAAGCCCGCCATCAATTTACTTTATAAATTATTTTATGGCAATGGATAAAAAATATTACTCTGTCGGGTTAATTACCTGGTTGGCCCGACTATCAACTATCGCATTTGCTCTTTTCCTGAGCATTTTCGCGATGGACGTGTTTAATGAAGAACTGAGTTTTGGCAACTCACTTATTGCTTTATTCATGCACTTAATTCCTAGCATGCTGATTCTATTGATTTTGCTTTTTTCCTGGCGATGGGAATGGATAGGTGGCATCGGCTATATGCTGCTGGGATTTGTCTACCTATTCCTGAGTAAAAATCGTTTTGATTGGATAAGTATTGTGCTTATTTCAGTCCCTCTATTTAGCCTTGGTATATTATTTTGGATTGGCTGGTTTCAACGAAAAAAGGTTGACAGCTACTGAATACAATAATTAGCATTTCTTTATTATCCTTCCTGATTTCAGTAAATATGACAGAAAAAATTGATTAACAACAACTTTTAATCAATTAAATCGTTAATATCGTGATTTACAGGAAAGCTAATGTTTGAAAACCACCTTATCAATTTTGAAATACTGAATCAAAGGGCCCACAATCTCCGTTGGGCCAATGTCCCCGACGGCGTTATTCCCCTTACTGCTGCAGATCCAGACTTCCCCTGTGCCCCTGAAATTACAGCAGCTATCCAAAAATTTATCAAAGACCGATATTTTTGCTATGCCCCTCCAGAAGGCTATTTATTTTTCAGAGAAGCTGCTGCTCAATTCTTTTATACTAAAAGAAATATTGTTGTCAACCCTGCAAATATTTTACCCGTTGATAGTGCTGCATTTGGCATTGAACTGATATGTCGCAGTTTTCTGAAGCCTGGCGATGAGGCAATTGTTTTCGACCCGGTTGATTTTTTATTTAAGTATGCGATAGAAAATCAAGGAGCCACTGCCGTTTCACTACCCATTCCAATTAATCCAGTGCTGTCAATAGATTACCAGCAATTGGAGTCCCTTATAACAACAAAAACAAAATTGCTCTGCCTTTGCAACCCCGTTAACCCAACAGGTAAAGTATTTACCAAAGAAGAATTGGAAACCATTGGCCGCATCGCTATAAAGCACCAACTTATTATATTAGCGGATGAAATATGGAGTGATATTGTTTTTCACCCTTCCGCTTTTACAAGTATTGCTTCCCTCGACAGCAATATTGCAAAACAAACTATTGTGGTAACTGGCTTCAGCAAATCTTATGCACTCGCTGGTTTAAGAATTGGATTATTAATGACACTGAATGATCAGTATTTTCAACAAATTTTTACTACCTCTCAACACAGTTCAACCGTTCACGGCGCAAATGTGCTGGGTCAAGTAGCAGCTACCTCCGCTTTAACCGATTGCGACTACTGGCTACAGTCATTTCTTCAACACTTAGAAAAAATAAGAGACATCGGATATCAATCAATTAACAATATCGAAAACATCTCCTGCTTTTCTCCACAAGGTTGTTATTTATTTTGGTGTGACATCAGAAATACAGGATACAGTAGCAGCGAATTAACCGCTTTACTTTTAAACAAAGCTAAAGTATATGTAGTGCCAGGACTGCCAAAGTGGTTTGGAAAAGAAGCAGAAGGATTTATTAGGATTTGTTTTTCAACATCGGAAACAGTTTTTAAAGAAGCAATGGAAAGAATAAAAAACACCCTTACTAATTAGCCCAGATTGCTAATTGATAAGTAATATGTTAACGTATGAAAGCAGTCATCATTGGAGGAGGTATTGCAGGTTTATCCTGCGGAGTATTGCTGCATAATGCAGGTGTAGATGTTGTGGTTTCTGAAAAAGAAATGGATATTCCGACTCGAGGAAATGCATTTTTAATGCATTCGGACGGCCTTTCTATTTTGAAAAAATTTTTAAATATTAAAACAATTGAAAGCATCCCTGGCCAAGAAATCAATAGTTTTATTTTAAAGCGGCCAGATGAAACAACCATAAAATATCAAAAGCTAGAACCTTGGCAATGCATCAAAAGAAAGGACATTCTCCAGTTTTTGTACGAAGCATTTCCCTCCTCAAAAATTAAAACAAGCAGGGTATTTTCGCATTTTATATATGAGCATGACAAAGCCATTGCTGTAGTATTTAAAAATGGCGAAAAAGAATATGGAGATGTATTCATTGGCGCAGATGGTGCCAATTCAGCTATAAGGCAATCCATTTTTGGAAAAACAGCATTTTTAAACAATGAAGTAAAGGAAGTGGTAGGTGGTATAAAATTGACTGGATCAATCCTACCCACACCCAACACATTTACAAAATACCTTTCTAAAAAAGAAGGTGTTTCATTTGGTTTTATACCAACATCAGAAAAGGAAATTGTTTGGTTCATGCAATATGACAGTGCCCTCTATACGGTAAATGATGAAAAGCCTGAAACCATTAAAGAACTTTGCAATAATTTATTACATGATTTCCCCGCCATTACAAAAGAAATTATTCAGCAAAACGATTTTAGCACGAGTTATCTATGGCACGCAAAAGACTTTGATTCACTACCGAGATTTCATGACAAAAACATTGTTTTAATTGGAGATGCGGCTCACTTGGCACTCCCGTTTACCAGTGCAGGAACCACCAACGCATTGATGGATGCTAGTTCACTTGTAAAATATCTAATTGAATCAGAAAATATTGAAACCGCTTTCCAGCAATACTATGATGAAAGAATTACGCTTATCAATGATCACTTACAATTAGGAAGAGAACTTAAAAATAAGTTTCTACATACACAAACAGAAATCGAGGATGAAATAAAAATTCCGTTAATCAAACACAAACAATCTAATAATCTGATCGGACCAAAATACAAGCGTGTAAGTCTGCTGTATTTTACAGATCCTATTTGCTCTACCTGCTGGACGATTCAGCCCCAGTTGAGGAAACTAAAACTGGAATATGAAAACTATATTGAAATAGAATATTGCATGGCGGGATTACTTCCCTCCTGGGACCATTTCAATAGAGGTGGTATTCAAACGCCGATGGATGCTTATATACATTGGAAGGAAGTATCAGAAAATCAAGAAATGCCAATTTCGCCGGATGTATGGAAAGACAACCCTTTGCCTTCTTCGTATCCACCATCTATTGCATTTAAAGCTGCACAAATGCAGGATACAGATAAAGCAATTATCTTTTTAAGGAGAATTAATGAACTGCTATTTCTGGAAAACAAAAATATTGTAGAAAATGCGCTTTTACACAAAGCCGCTTTTGAGTCTGGATTAGATGCTGCAAGATTAATGAGAGATTTAGCCGGAAAAGCACAAATGCTTTTTGAAGCAGATCTTGCATTGGCACGTTCACTTAATATTTCTATTTTACCCACCTTTATTTTTACAGATAAATTTGACAATTCAAAAATTTTACAAGGCTTTCAAGAATATGAAGACTTTGAAAAGATGCTTTTGCATTTCATTCCAGAAGCGAAGAAGAGTTTAATTGTGAAAAATTATAATAAATTATTTCAAAAATATCCCACACTCACCACTAAAGAGTTTTGCTTTCTAACTGATTATAATTCAATTGATGCAATCAATATTTTAGAAAACTTAAACTCTAAAAGCATCATCAGTAAGTGCCAATTGAAAAACAACGACATTATTTGGAAGATCAATGAAGATTATGCATAGAGAAGCAGAGAGAAGTCAAGTAGGTGATAATTGGTTTTATGTGGCCTCGCCTAGAATCGAACTAGGATCTGGAGCTTCGGAAACTCTTATACTATCCATTGTACTACGAGGCCATTATTTATTAAAGGATTTACCTTCCAAACTTTACAATATTACTTCCAAAAATCTTTACAGCAATGGCCAGTAAAATCACGCCAAAAAATTTACGCACTACCGCCATTCCATTTGGACCTAAAAATTTTTCAATCCATTTCAAAGACTTCAATACTATATAGATGATTACACAATTAATAAGAATGGCCAACAAAATATTCAAATCTGCATAGTTGGCTTTTAAACTCATAATGGTGGTAAGGGTACCACTACCTGCTATCAAGGGAAAAGCAATAGGCACCACACTGCCACTTTTCGTATTACTATTATCTGGCTTGAAAAACTCCATTCCCAAAACCATTTCCAAACCAAGTATAAAAATTACAATACTACCAGCTACTGCAAAACTCTTAACATCCAATCCCAAGATTTTCAAAAACTCATTGCCTACAAACAAAAACAATATCATCAATCCTCCACTCACGAAGGTGGCTTGAGAGGATTTGATATGCCCATCCATTTTAGCTCTTAATGTTGCCAAAACAGGAATAGACCCAATAATATCTATTACTGCAAACAGCGTAAAACTGATGGAAAGCAACTCTTTATAACTATAATCCGACCATTGCATCTTAAAAATTTCGTCAAAGATATACTTCTAACCCGACTGTATAAAATGAATTCCCAAACAACGACAAGTGTAATTTACCAATTAAAAGAAACGCCCCCATTAATTAAAAATGGAATCGTAGTATAGCCCCGAATTTCTGTAAATTTTTCGTTGAATAGATTCTGTATGTCAATTGTACATTTTACATGATTATTCAATTTATAAGCTGCGGTTAAACCTGCAATAAAATAATCAGCCATCCATAAATCGTCTTTTTTATAACCGCCAACATCGTAGCGCCCAGCAACATATTTACCCTGTATACTAATGCCAAGCTGTTGATTCATTTGATAACCAAATTGAACATTCATATTGCACTTGGGCCTGCGTAATAAATGGGTATACATAGTATCCGCAAAACTTTTTCGGCTTTGTGTATATTCTTTGCCAGTTAAATAGGTATAATTAATTGAACATTGAATTTTTTCTACAGGACTATAACGGATGGAAGCTTCGATACCCTTGACTGCCTGCTTTATAAAATTGAAATAAGTATAATCGGTATAATTATAATCAATGCCATCTTTTATATCTCTGCTAAAATACAAGAGGCGAGTATTAATTTTTTTTGCGGAAGATTGAAATCCTAGCTCATAATTAACAGCACGCTCTGGCTGTAGATTACTATTGCCACTATATTGATCATACACCTGATAAATACTGGGTGCTTTAAACCCACTGCTGATACTAGCAAAAACACGCCACTGTTGATTAATTTGATAAGTAGGGTTAATATTATAAGTGCTGTGTGAACCATAAATAGCATGATGATTAACCCGTCCGCCGATTTCAATATGCAGCTTTTCTTGTAATAAATTAAAAAACAAGGAAGCGTATATAGACTGCTGCACTAAGCTACTATCAAATGTTGGCGGCTCATAAGGACCAAAAGCAGAGACGGAAAAATACTTTTGATAATAAGTCCCCCACCTATATTCAGTCCCGGCTGTAAGAGATAGCCATTGGGCAATATCCATATGGCCATACAATTCAGCAAACTGTGTACGAGAACGATATTGATTGTCCTCATACTTTGTGAATCCTGCCTGGTGCAAACTATCGTTCAAATAACTTCTTTTAACTGCGCCATACTGATAACTACCTACCAGCTGTAAACGATTTTTTGTAAATCTGATATTCCCTCCTGTTTGTAGTCCACTATTGCGAATCGAATAATCACGGTCGTCGGAAAAAATGCCCGCATCAATGCCGGCAGCATATTTACTTTGTTGCAAAAAGCTATTGAGTTGCCAATGCGGGTTCAATTGATATTGTATAGAAGCCAAGAAGCTATGGCCATCGTATCCATCTCGATCAAATTGCATTTTACCCGTGGTATCTTCAGCAGAGGAGAATCCATCAGTAGTCATTTTGGCAAAACGAGTCGAATAGGTCCATTTGCCTTTATGGCCATTAAGTGACAGGTTATGCTGCTGGGTATTTTTATTCCCCCATACAGTATTCGCCCCAATTGAAATCGGTTTTTGAATAGTATTGGACTTGGTAATAATATTGATAACCCCACCAATGGCATCAGATCCATAGAGTGTAGATTGTGCGCCGCTACAAATTTCAATGCGTTCAACCTGACTCAAGGAAAACAAATTGAGGTCGTACTCATTGTTAATCATGGAAGGGTCTAGTACTGGTATTCCATCTAACAATAACAAAGTACGACCAGAAGCAGCACCCCTTGTATACAGTGTTTGTGCACTGCCGGCAGTTTGAAATACACCATTGATAGTTATACCTGCTTGTTCGTTCAAAAGATTTGCCAATGATTTTGTTCCAGCGTTTTCAATTTGCTCCTTGGTAATAACTGTTACCATTTTTCCAGTACTGGATTGCTTGGTTGGGAAACGTGTAGCAGTTACCACTAATTCGGCTAAACTACTTACACTGTCCGATACGAGGGTCGATGTTTTTTGCCCATGGGCATGACTGCTGATGATGACAGCAGCCGCAATAAAAATTTTCTTTTTCATTTGAAAAATTTTTTTGTGACTGCTTCCGAGAAATAAACAGGTTGTTTCACTATCAAAATGACACAACATGGGTAGAAATATAAATGCCGCAAAGCCTTTACAGTTCTTGCCTTTCACCCGAAAGCTTGAATGATGTTTGATAGATTGGGCAGGTCTTCTGGCTTACTCCCTGCTTGTTGCCTTCCCGTCAATATAGAAACAGTGGCTTGAAGTACAAACAGTTTACAGAGCTTACAGCTACGGGGATAGCACCGGATTTGCACCGGTTTCCCTTTTAATCCCAGCTCATTTGAATGAGCTGTGGAACCAAATCTGCTGCAAATCTAGTAGTAGTAATTTTTAAACGTAAATAGAGTTATCTACTTTTTGTGGAGAAAAAAAATAGTCGCTTTTTTTAAAGCGACTATTTTAAAGTTATTTCATTTATTATTTGACACTCAAATAAGACCCAGGATCTTTTAAAAAATCTTCTTTGCATTCTTTTGCACAAAAGCCATACAACTTGCCCTTATACATACAGGTATCTGAAACGCCTGCACTTATTGGCATGCCGCATACCAGATCTTTTTTGCTATCAAATTTCAATTGGCTCAATATTGGTGCTTTTGCCGGACTATCCAATTTAACAACTGGCGTAACAACTGTGGGCGGGGTTGCTTTCTTTTGATTACAAGCAAACAAAATGAATAAAAAAAAGGAAGCGATTAGATAAATAAATTTACTGTATTTCATAAAATTTATTTTTAAAATGAATAAGTAAGATGTGCCATTCCTCTGTAATTTAGTGTGGTTTGCTTGTCTGACAAATTTTGCGCCAAGGGTTTTTGCAAATTAGCTCCAATCGTAATTTTTTTATAGTTCCATTCGATGCCAATGGCTGTTGAAAAAACATGCCCGCCAGTGGCTGCTATTATTTGTTTATCTAATTGATTAGCACTCGAATGCTCTAATTGTAAGCCGAGATTGGGCATTATAATGCTATTCCCTTTTTGTATTTTATAAGAAAGTATTGACTGAGCGGTAAACTTATCACCAAAAGAATATTTGTCTTTATTGGCAGCATTGAGTTTATAAGAAAGGCTTGTATTGATACCCCATTTGTTGATACGTAGATCATACATTCCATTAATCATATAATCGACACTAGCAGATCCTGTTTGTGTATTAGCAATAGAAACAAGAGCGGGATCTGCAGCATCCACATTAAATTGGCCTGTTGGTAATTTAATTCCCCCTCCTATCCAAATTTGCTGTTGCAACTGTTTTCCTTTTGCAGACGATCCATTTTTCTCCCACAATTTATAATTGGCCATCACCGCAATATCGCCTAATCCTTTTTGATTAGTTACGCCATCGTCGGATACTTGATGAATAAAATTGACTGGTAGGATGGCTAGCACTTGCCATTTTTTGCCAATATTCCATCCGCCCCATAGCTCAACGGTAGAAAAATAATCTTTGCTGTACTGACTTGTATTTTCAGCCATTACCGTATGAAATTGACGATGCTGATAACGCAGTCCTAAAAAATTATGTTTGAATTGTGGCAATAAGCCAACATAATAATTCCCCAATCCACATCCACAAATTTCACAAGCTTGAACAGTGGTAAAACTTATACTTAATAATAGTATGATAGTAATTTTTTTCATTGTAATTTATTTTAATAATGCATGACAGGGCAATGCAGTTGCACTTGCATTGCAATTAATTCTATACTCCAAAGAAAAATTATGCCTGTGGGGGACGAAAAAATGGATAGCTAATCTGTAACAGACTGCCTTCGGCATGATGAAATAATATTTTCTGAAATTCCGCTTCCTTACAATCTATTCCGCTAAATCCTTCCACCATTGAAAACAATTCAACCTTCAAGTCTTGCTTCCTTTCGGGTAATTGCTGCTCCCTTTTATCATGCTCCTTGAGCTTTTTCATCATTTGACATTTTCCATTGCAATGAATGGATGGGCGGGCTTTGTTTTCGCAGTTTTTAGCAAATGCAGCTGTATTTAAAAGATAATCCAGGCGAATACACTGACTGCTAAACATTTGTATTATAAATGTCAGTAAAAAGAAAAATGCTATGGAAGATCTCAACACGCAGCGAAATTAAACACTTCAAATGGAATTAATATGATTTCACGCATAGAGCTAATAATTTTATCGGTTTTTTATTTCTAGATGGCATTCTGTATCTTCAAATGATGGCAAGCAAATCAAAACTGAAATTATTCGACTTTACCATGATAGTGGTGAGCCTGGTTATTGGCATGGGCATCTTTCGTACTCCATTAAATGTTGCCAAAGCCTCCCCTGATTCGTTCCTGTTTTTTGCAGCCTGGATTGCCGGCGGCCTGGTAGCACTTTGTGGTGCGCTTACTTATGCTGAAATTGGTAGTCGTCTACCCGTAACCGGTGGCTATTATAAAATATTTTCTTATGCCTACCACCCTTCTATTGCTTTTGCCATCAACTGCTTAATACTGGTTTCCAATGCCGCTTCTTTGGCGGGTGTAGCATTAGTAGGAGGTGAATACATTACGGGCATTTTTATACCCCTATCGAAAGAACTGAGCTGGATGAATGTAGCTGCCAACGCTCAATATATCCAAACCATTCAAATCATTATTGCCATTAGCGCCATTGTTATTTTTTATGGCGTTAATTTATTGGGCTTAAAGATGAGCGCTAAAACACAAACCGTTTTGACTGTTATCAAAATCAGTTTAATATTATTACTCATCACTCCTATCTTTTTTGCGAGTCCGGTGGCGAGTCAAGACATTATCACGCATGCAGTTCACCCAGGCTTTATGGAATACCTGAAAGCCTTTGGCATTGGCTTGGTGGCAGTCAGCTTTACCTATGGCGGTTACCAGCAAACCATCAACTTTGGTGCAGAGGTTGATAACCCTAGTAAAAATATTCCCCGTGGTATTTTCCTAGGCATTGCCATCATTATTGGCCTATACCTCACCATCAATTACGCCTATATTAAAGTAATCGGATTCGAAGAAATGAAGCAGAGTAATAATATTGCAGCCATCATGGCTTCCAAATTATTTGGCATCAATGCAGAAAGAATACTATCTGGCTTTTTATTTTTAAGTGTACTCGCCTATGTAAACGTATTACTCATGAGTAATCCAAGGGTGATGTACGCCATGAGCGAAGACAAGATCTTACCCGCCATCTTCAAAAAAAGAAATAATAAAACAGCTGTATTAACCATCTCACTAAGTGTATTTGCAGCGATGTGTGCCTTGATTGTATTCTGGGCTAAAAAGTTTGATACCATTCTAAGCTTCACCATCTTTCTGGACTCTTTCGGCATGGCACTTTCAGCAGGAACCATTTTTATATTAAGAAAGAAAACGGCTCATTTAAATAATACAGGTATTTATATCATGAAATGGTATCCTTTGCTTCCGATAATTTTCATCAGTGCTTATTTGTTTGTTGCCATCAGTTTACTGATCAATGAAACAGAATTGTCCTTAAAAGGCTTAGCCGTATTGATAGGTTTTATTGCCTTGTTTTTTGCAGTAAAATATGTAAGAAGAAAGAAGACAATCAATGCTTGATTGCTTGTGTTTTTTCAATATAAACCGGCTGCCCTTTTTCATCTATCCCTTGCAGGACTACCCGAATATTGGTGGCTGTAGGATTTAATAATTTACAAAATAGCCCATTGAACTTGCCGCCCTGTATTGCAGGATTCCAATAAAGCGTAGTACGTTGACTATTTCCGACTATAGCATTATCAAATACTGAGTTAAAATAGGGTTTATTCGCTGCAAAGCCAGGCAATTTCATCTTGAAAACACCCATGCTGCCAGCAGTATTATCATCCCCTTTTTTCGTATACACAATAACTGTATTTTCACCAGGTATATAAGGACTTATCGGTGGAATAAAATTGGGACCCATCACCTTGATAATTGCCACATCGCTTAAATTCACGCTCATCATTATATTCTTATCTACCACAGATTCATTTAAAACCATATTCGCTGAACTAACATCACCACTACCATTAATCATTACCCGATTTCTCAAAAAGTCTATTACATTTCCCATGCCCAGGTTGGGATAATCGTTGATAAAATCAAAACTGCCTCTTTCATTGGAAAGGGAACTAAACCAAGGTGACACGTATTTTTCTTCCACCAGCTGTGTAGGCGATTTACGTATACCAGTAACTGTTACCCCTTGCATCATTCGGCTATTTTCATTATTCCATTCAATTACCTGAGTGATTTCAGCAGGCAGGGGGGTAATTCTATTCTCACAATCCTTTACTTTTTTAACTGGAAACGGCTTTATAATAGTTGCTATATTCGTTGGTTTTATACTAAGCAAATATTTAGGATAATTGTCCTTGGGTTGTTTAAAATAAACGGTGGCCGTGTCTTCCAGAATCATACTGGGCAATCGTACCAACCCCATTTTGTCAGATACCGTTTCTATTACTGCTTTTAAAGTATCGGCCTGTTTAATAAAAATGGTCAGCTCTTCATTGGGTAGCAACCTGTTTTTTTCCGCGTCCATCAATTGCCCGAGGGTTCTAATCATCTCTCCATCATCTACTACCGATTTATTGGAGAAGCCCAGTATCTTTTTGGCTTCATAACGCATTGAACCTTGTGTAAGCATCAACAAATCGTAATAGATTTTTCGGATGCTATCATTTTCAAAAAGAGGCACTTGACCAAAAGCAGCTTGCCAATCTACAATGGAAGACTCCATTTTTAAAGAACGAATATCATTACCCCTCATCGCTGGCACCTTATTAGCATTTGTTATGGATAGAGAATAATTACCCTTTGGCAATTGGTTGAAATGAACCAATAACTGCCCTGCTCCATTGAGACTATCATCAACAGTAAGATCTGCATTGGAAACAGTGTTATTGATATTATAATACAAGCGCTGCGCTACTATTTTTCCGCTCTGATCCAATAACAAAAAATGGTTTACGCCAGGTGACAATATACTATCTGGAAGATATTTTGCAAATCCCAAATTTTGTTCAACTTGAAATACAGCTTTATACCTAATGGCATAATCGGAAGCAGCTATAAAACTAAATTTTCCCGATTGGTTCGATCTTACCCTAATAGCAAACCCCTTGTTGACAGGATAAACATTCAAAATGCTATAATCAATTGGAGCAGCAATAGGCAACCTGCGCTCTATTTTTTCACCATCGATGGTTACCACCGCTTTATATTGCTTACCCGATTCAGCCGTCATCTCAAATTTACCTAGTCCGCCAATACTGGGCTCAAAACTAAGTACAGTATCTGCATTTTGATCTAATACTAGTCCCCCCACCCCGATGGCATTATCAGCAGCAAATTGTATCCTAAAAGCTACGGTATTGCTAATGCCCTCTATGAGCGACCCGCCTTCGGGGAATGTTTCAAAATTAGTTTCCAATTTATCAGCCAATGAATATTGATTACAATCATTTTTTAAAAAAATAGTACGGGAATACACATTCGCACTATCCAGGGTTATCATACCGGTGGTATAAGCTTGTATGCTGTAATAGGAAATGCTATCGCTTATGGGTAGTATAAAATAACCAGCGGCGGCCCCTCCTTTCAAAAGCAATTTTTTTTCACTGACAATCTGATTGCCAGGCGCCACTATACTTACATGTAAAATTGTTTTATCAGTCAGTTGCTCATTACCGGCAAATGCATAGCCTTTAAACCATAGCGTTTCGCCTGGAATAAAGGATGATTTATCCAGATCCAGGTATACATATTCATTGGCTCCTAGTTCCCTTGCCTTGGTTAAAAGTTGTTCGATCGACTGGGCTTTCAAGGAGATAGAAAAAAAGAGTACACAGAATGTAAGCAGCCATTTAATCATTGAATCTGTTTTAATCTTATAAACTTAGTACAATTTAGGTAGGACAGCAGTTGGATCCTGTTAAAATTTCTACATTTAAAAGGTATTTTAGCCATTGATAATAATTTTAGCCCTTCTATTGAGCATTGGCGTAATTTTGACATATGAAATGGATATATCTCAGTGCCCTGTTTCTGCTCTTTTCAATGAGTATACAGGCCCAAGAAAAATGGAGTCTTCCGCAATTGGTACAATATGCCATGGATAATAATATTACCATCAAGCAAACCAGTTTACAGGAAAAATTCAGTGCACTCAGTCTTCGTCAAAATAAATTATCGCAAATTCCCAATGCCAATTTTAGTGGAGGCCTCAGCTATAGCAGTGGTCGAAACCAAGATCCTACCACTTTTAGTTTAATTACTCAAAGTTATTTGAGTAGCAATATGAATTTGCAAAGCAGCGTTGAAATTTTCAGTTGGTTCAGCAAACGCAATACCATTGCAGCGAGCGAATGGGAATTGCAGGCAGCTAAAGCGAATACAGATAAATTGAAAAATGATATTTCGCTCATGATTGCCAATCTTTATTTGCAAGCCCTATTGGCTAAAGAGCAAATAAAAATTGCAGACGTTCAATTAACGCAATCACAATCGCAGTTATTAAAAACCAGAAAACTAGTAGACGCAGGAAGTTTACCCGAGTTGAATGCTGCAGAATTGGAAGCACAAGTAGCTAGAGATAGCGCCAATTTGATTAGCTCAAAAGGGAATCTTACGCAAACCCTACTATCCTTAAAGTCTTACCTGAATTTAGATGCGGCCAAACCATTTGAAATTGAATCCCCCGCTGCTGATAAAATACCCGTTTTGTCAATCGCAGAATTACAACCAGAACTGGTTTACCAGTTGGCAATGGTTAATTTACCACAGCAAAAATTTAATGGCTACAAATTAAAAGCGGCTGAAAAAGCGGCGGCGGCGGCCAAAGCCGATATGCTTCCATCACTTTCTGGATCTGCGGGTATTGGTAGTAGTTATAATAACAGGGCTAAGCAAATTACAGGAAGCACCCCAGTAATAGCTGCAATTGGCAAAGTAAATGTGGGTGGCACCGATTACAATGTTTTCCCTTTTCAGCCATTTACCAGTTACCAATATGGCAACAATCCATATTTTAATCAACTGAATGAAAATTTCAGACAAAGCATTGGTCTAAGTTTAAGCATTCCCCTATTCAATGGTGGTGCGGCTCGTACCAATTGGGAAAGAAATAAGTTAACAGTACGAAACCTACAATATCAGGTAGAGGCGGGTAACCAACAAACCAAACAAGATATTTACCTAGCCTACAACAATGCCATTGTTGCCTTTGAAAAATTTAATGCCAGCAAAAAAGCAGTAGAATCAGCAGAAAGATCTTTTTCTTTTGCGCAAAAAAGGTATGAAGTAGGAATGCTATCTACATTTGAACTGATTAGCAATCAGAATAATTTGCTAACGCAGAAATTCCAATATGTGCTGAACGAATTTGACTATGTGTTTAAGATGAAAGTATTGGAATTTTACAGAGGCCAGGGATTGAAATTTTAAAATTAATAGTTATTAACTCAAATAATACATTGAAAAATCCTGCTAACTGAAAAAGGCAGGGCAAAAAAATATATCATGAGCAAAAATGTTAAATGGATTTTGATTAGTGTGGGTTTATTATTGGTAGTCCTATTTGGTTTAAGCAAGGCCGGTGTATTCGGAAAAGACGAAGGCATCAAGGTGACTGCTGAAAAAGTAACTAAGCGTACCATCGTAGAAGTAGTGAATGCAAGTGGTAAGGTGTATCCAGAGGTAGAGGTAAAAATAAGTCCAGATATCAGTGGTGAAATCACTGAACTCAATGTACAGGAAGGTGATTCTGTAAAAAAAGGTCAGGTTTTGGCCAGGATCTTTGCCGACATCTATACCATTCAAAAAAATCAGGCTGCCAGCGGGGTTCAGCAATCGCAAGCACAGGTGAGTAGCACGCAAGCACAAGTAAGCAATGCCCAAGCTGCATTAGAAGGCTTGAAAGCCAATATGGAACAGGCCCAGCATAATTTTGATATGCAAAAGCAATTGTTTGATGAAAAGGTAATCAGCAAAAACGAATTCAATATTGCAGAAGCTTCTTTGAGAAGTGCAAAAGCAAGTTACAATGCAGCCTTGCAAACCATTCGTGGTGGACAGGCCAATGTGCAAAGCGCACAAGCCAGTGTACAAAGTGCCCAAGCTAATTTACAAAGAGCGAATAAGGATTTAGGCAGAACAGTTATTGTTGCACCGAGTGATGGGGTTATCTCTTTACTAAATGTAAAGAAAGGCGAAAAAGTAGCGGGCAATAGTTTTAATGTGGGAACTGAAATGATGCGCATCGCAGATATGGCTAAAATTGAAGTACGTGTAGACGTACCCGAAAATGATATTGTAAAAGTACACTTGGGTGATACTGCATTAGTAGAAGTGGAAGCCTATACCGACAGGAAATTTAAAGGCATTGTTACCAAAATTGCAGCTAGCAATAATGGGGCGGCAACAGCAGGACTGACTAGCAACAGTACCGATGTTACTCAATACAAAGTAAATGTGCTCATCTTAGCGGATAGCTATATCGACTTGCTTGGAAAAGGCAGGTTCCCTTTCAAACCAGGCATGACTGCTACTGCCGACATACAAACCAGTACTCATATAAATGTATTGAGTGTACCCATTAATGCAGTAACTACCCGTGATAAAAATGACAGCATGGGTGTAGCAAAAAAAATGGTGGATCAAACAGATATCAAATCAGGTAGCACCAACAGTGCCGATGACTTAGAAGTAGTAGTTTTTGTATTGCAACAAGATGGTACTGTAAAAAAAGTAAAAGTAAAAACTTCCATTCAAGACATCAATAATATTGAGATTACTGAAGGCTTAAAAGAAGGTGATGAAGTAATTACAGGGCCCTATGAAGTTGTTAATAAAACCCTGAAGGAAAAAGGAAAAGTGCAAAAAGTAGACAAGAAGGATTTGTTCAGTAAGAAATAATTATTTCATTCCTTAATCGGTAAAGTATTTTTCGGCAATGGCCACCGATTCTGGCTTGCCAACATCTACCAGGTGGTCACCACTGTGATCATATCCAAGTATCATATGTTCTTTTGCTAAATCGAGATAGGTTTCGGTTAATGAAAATTTACCTGCCTGCCTGATTAAATCAAATATATTGGATTCAAAAACTACCGCACAACTATAGGCTTTTGCAAAATAGGGGGAGGTTGGAATAGCTATTTTTTCTTCTCCCGTAGTATTATTTCGCCATCCGCAAAGGCGATCATTTGCATCAAACAAAAAATTCCTAGATGTTTTCCGATTGGTAACAGCCAATGATATCAATGGCTTCTTTGATTGGTGAAAAGCAATTAAGTTAGCCAAGTTCAAATTGCTCAATATATCTACGTTCAACGTTATAAATGGAGCATCGCCTTCGAGCAATGGCCTTGCTTTTAATAACCCACCGCCTGTTTCTAACAGCTCCGTACGTTCATCACTGATATGAACCCTGCTACCCCAACCTTTATTCGCTTCAACTGCATCGATAATTTGGTCGGCCAAATGATGCACATTCACCACCACTTCGTGAATGCCATATTTTTGTAGGTATTCAATATTTCTTTGCAACAATGATTTGCCATTGACCAATGCCAATGCCTTGGGATGATGGTCGGTCCATGGTTTAAATCGAGTACCCAATCCAGCTGCAAAAATCATTGCCTTCATATGCGTTTCCAGTTTTCTTGATTGGTATGCGTAACCGTTAGTTTTACTTTAAATTTATTGCGTAGATGACGGGCAATAGCTTCTGCTGCGTATACGCTTCGGTGTTGCCCCCCTGTACAGCCGAAATTGATCATCAAATGTTCAAAGTCGCGTTTGATATAATCTTCCACAGCTATGTCGATGATATTATAAACACTGTTTAAAAACTGTGGCATTTTAGTTTGTTGTTCTAGAAAATCTTTAACCGGCTTATCCAATCCAGACTGCGTTTTGTATTCATCAAATCTACCGGGGTTTAATATGCCCCGCATATCAAATACAAATCCACCGCCATTATCGGAAACATCGGTTGGTATCCCTTTTTTATAGGAAAAACTATTGATGGTTACTTGTAGTTTTGTTGCATCAGTTGCCTTTACATTTTCAAAACGCTGAATTACTTCTTCCTCCGTCATCAACAACAATAACCTTTCAAATTCAGGCACACTGATTCCCACATGTTTGTTATGAATAAACCACTGAATATTTCTTAAAGCCAATGGAATGCTTGTCAAAAAATGAGCTTTGCGTTCAAAGAGGCCACGAAATCCATAGGCGCCTAATACTTGTAAGAGTCGAATCAATACATAACCATTGTATTGGCCGATAAATCGAATTTTGTCAATAGGCTCTTGTAGGATTTCTTCAATGCAGGAAATATAATATTCAAGTAGCCCATTTTTCCATTCATCGCTGAGGTTGGCCTTGGCCTGCCACAACAAACTGGCCACATCGTATTGCAATGCCCCTTTCATGCCCCCCTGGTAATCGATGAAAAACACTTCATCTTCTTTCACCATTACATTCCTGCTTTGAAAATCACGAAACATGAAATATTGATAATCGGCGCGACCCAAATAGGTACCCAATACCTCAAAATCGTCAATCAGTTTTTCCTTGTCATAAGGAATCTTTAGTGTATCTAAAAAATAGTACTTGAAATATAGCAGGTCGCTGATAATCGCTTGCTTGCCAAATTTTTTGCTGGTGATGCACCATTTGTAATTCAACCCCTCATCGCCATTGATTTGCAAATGTGCTAGGGCTTTCAGGCTTTTCTGAAACAAACTATATACATAATCGGTTTCGCCTTGTTCTTCTAGTTTGTTGAGTAAAGACAGGTCTCCAAAATCTTCTTGTAAGTAAATTGTCTGTTCCTCATTCGCGGCATAAATGGTCGGAACCGGACAATTTGTTTTGGAGAAATGTTTGCTAAACTGCATAAAGGTATTATTCTCCTTTACATTTTTATTAGAAGTAGCAATAAAAGAGCCTGCATCACTATGAATACGGAAATACACCCGATCACTTCCACTCTGGGGAATTTTCTCAATACTATGAATGGGGGCCTGACTAAATTGTTTAAATAAGGACGCTATCTCCGTTTTTACCGATTGCATGTAGATGTTTATAATTGGTAAAATTAGAATATTTCGGTATGACTATTTGAAATAAAAACGCCGCCAATTGCGGGAGCGAAATAAACGCCTTGCTTACATCCATTCCATTTTACATTTTAACAGGAATAAATTGGGGGGCTGCTGGCGCATTTCTTTCTCCCTCAAAAAATATTTTGATTGCTAAATTTGTTAGCTAATTATTTTAGCATAAATTTACTAAATATTTTGGTATTTAGTAAACAATTCACCCCTGCTGACAGCTGTACCAGCCGCCGGCAGTTAATACATCAATCATGGAAGTAGAAAAAATTATAGGCAGCAGTTACAAAGGCAGCAAAACCTTTACGCAACAGCAAGTAAGTACCGCCAATGCCACTGGATTTGGGGCAGCAGCAGATGATTATATGGAAAGGGGCATTGACCTGAACGAACAATTGATTCGCAATAAACCCGCCACCTTTTTTATGCGGGTAAGCGGCAATAGCATGATCAATGCAGGTATCTATGAGGCCGACATTGTTATTGTGGACCGCAGCGTAAAAGCACAAAACGGAAAAATTGTCATCGCTGTGATTGATGGAGAGATGTTGATTAGGCGCTATGAAAAAAGTATCAACCGTTTGCGCTTGATTCCCGAAACCCCCAAGTTATCACCCATTGAAGTAAGTGAATTCAGCGATTTTAAAATCTGGGGCGTAGTCACCGGCGTTATCAGGGTATTATAAAAGCAAGCCTAAAACAATAGTATGATAGCAATCATCGATTGCAATAGTTTTTATTGTGGCTGCGAAAGATTATTTCTTCCGCACCTCGACAACCAACCCGTTGTAGTACTCAGCAACAACGATGGCTGTATTATTTCTCGCACCGATGAAGCCAAAAAACTGGGCGTAGAAATGGCAGGGCCTTATTTTAAAGCCAAGCCGCTGATTGAAAAATATGGGGTGGCTACTTTTTCCAGTAATTACAATCTCTATGGCGACCTCAGTTGGCGCGTAATGGAAACCCTCCGCATTTTATTGGGCAGCGAAAAAGTAGAAGTGTATTCGGTAGACGAAGCTTTTTTAGACATGGATGAGTTTGCCGAAAAAGACCTGCATCAAACGGCTATGCATATACGAGAAACGGTAGAAATGTGGACGGGTATCAAAGTATCAATAGGGGTGGCCCCTACCAAGGTATTATCCAAAATAGCCAATCACTTGGCCAAAAAAAACAAAATAGCCACGGCCTGTGTGGTAGTGCTGGATACCGAAGAAAAAATCAGGGAGGCCCTACTCAAAACACCGGTGGGCGAAGTATGGGGCATCGGCCGTCAATATGCACAGAAGCTGATAGAAATGAATGCCGTATTCACCGCCTATGACCTCAGTAAAAAAACCATTGAGTGGGCGCATCACAATTTAGGCGGTGTAGTGGGTGTAAGATTATTGAAAGAATTAAAAGGAGAACCTTCCACGGAAATGAAGGAGCAGTTGGTTGTAAAAAAAATGATTGCCACTACCCGTATGTTTGGAACACCGGTTACCAGTCTGCAAGCCATTAAAGAAGCCGTGGCCACTTATACAGCAAGGGCTGCTGAAAAATTGCGGCGACAGGGAAGTGCTGCCAATACCATCAGTGTATTTATTGTACCCAAAGAAATACAAAAGCCCGGTGCGCATTTCAGGCATGGACCAAGCCTGAGCAGTTATATCATTTTACCCAGGGCCACTGCTGCTACACATGAATTAATTAAACCGGCAGTACAATTGGTGGATCAATTATTTGAAGCCGGACGTATTTATAAAAAAGCAGGTGTATTGCTCAGTGGCATTGTACCCGACACGGCCATACAGGGAAATTTATTTTTGCCCAAGGCCATTAATGAGCACCGCATGCTGATGAGCATGATTGACAATATCAATTTCAGTCAGCGCGACGACCTGCTCAAGTTTGCCGTATCAGGCACCAAGCGAAACTGGA
>CAIOIZ010000066.1 GCA_903858475.1 uncultured Bacteroidota bacterium | reverse complement strand
TTATTTTGTTTGTTTTGATTTGACGAATTAATTTTTCCGTTTCTTCTTTTTGAATCAATTGTCCTCCAATATTCAACCAGGCAGATCGGCTGATTTTTGCAGACAGTGTTTTTTTGAACGATTCGAAGTCGGTGAATTTATTTTTCAGCCAGTGTTGTAATAAGTTGTTGACGCCGTAGAATTGAATCAATTCACTGAAAATCTTTTTTGCCTCTGGTACTTTTCTTAATTCCGTGATGCGTTTGCTGTTTTCAAATCCTTTTACGGTGGCCACCCCATTTTTATCAATAGGCAAGGAATGCATAAGATCCAATGCCGCAAATAATTCATTAATGGTATCTGGTGCCAGGTAATCATATTCTATTTCCTGAATTTTCTCCGTGCGACGGTCTCTTTCGGGATACTTAGCGGCATTACGAGATAGGGCATACATGTTGTGAAAGAACCAATAACCTGGTAACACAACCAATTTATCATTGGTTACATCATTGCTCACCAAACTAAAAGGGGTTGGGATATTTAATTCAGCAGGAAAATCACCTTTGGCAAGAATAGCGAAAGAGGCAAATTTCGAATTGTGCTTCAAGCTTACACAAAGCCCTGGCCAAAAGCCACGACCTGCAGTAATTTCTCCATCTGCACCGCGACTATTGTGATTGCTTCCAATCGTTGCTCCCGCTGCCATATTACTTTGTCCCATTAAAACAGCCGCACATAAAAATGAATTGTTGTGGTGCTGCTCATGTGCAGGAAATATAAGCGAGTTCAATACTTCGCAACAACTAATCGTACTATTGTTGCCTAAATAGGAATTCAATAGACGAGCGCCATATTTTAATTGCGAATGAGAAGCCATTACAAAACGTACTGCTTTGGCGCCATAAAAAATGCGACAGCCATAGCCAACAATGCCATTCACCAGTTCGCAGCCTTCTCCGATTTGTGATTTGCGTAATCGATCACTATTTACCGTTAGATTTTTTAGCTTATTAGCCCCTTTGAAATAGGCATCACTGCCTACTAGCACATCCTTAATAATCTTGCAGTTTTTAATGACGCTACGATCGCCAATTTCACCATAATAGCCCCTTTGTTTATCAAAACTTTTTTCTGTGAAGGCTTTAAATTTTTCAAGTAAGATTTCGTCATCCCGATATTTGCTCCAGAGATAGGCATCGCCTGGTAACATTCCGTTGAAGGGGATCACGCTTCTGCCACCATTTTCATTGCACAACTCCATCCATACCCTTACTTTTTCAGTTTCCCCCTCTTTAATAATACCGTTACCAAATTTAGCATGATTGCTAGTGGCCAATTCGTTTACGTTGGCAATCATTACATCATCACCAATAATATAATGGCTTAAATAATTCACGTTGTCAATACATACATTGTCACCAATATCGCTACTGATAATAGTACTGTGGTAAAGGCCTACCATCATCTTGAAGTCATGAAATTCCTGATAAACAGGTTCCATGCTGCCAATTCGTACGAGTCCAAAAAAATTGCAACTCTTTATTTGTTCTGGATTAAAATGCTCCGAAACCAATATTTTATTCCAATCGTCGCTGGTATTATTATTGCGCACCAATAATTCAATTTCCCCTGCATTTAATTTGCGGTAGGTTTTGCCTTTGGTGTTTTGAAGATTCCGCAGGTGGTATTCATCTTTCCCCTTTGGGATATACTGGCTATCAATAAAATTATAGCCGATATTTTGAAGCGGATGTTTCTTAATGATATTCATGCTTGAATGAATTTGCCATCAACCTATACAAGGTTGTGATGGGTAAAAATATACAAATTATTCTACCGTAACTGATTTTGCCAGGTTTCTTGGCTTGTCAACATCTATACCTTTTAAGGTGCCTACATAGTAACTCAGCAGTTGCAAAGGTATAACACTTAACAAAGGTGCAATCAATTCATCGGCAGGCGGAATGGAAAACACATCGTCACTAATGGTTGGACTAACAAGATCTCCCTCTGTAATAATGGAAATGACTTTTCCTTTGCGCGCTTTGATTTCCTGCATATTGCTAACTATTTTTTCATGATAGCTATCCTTGGTAGCTACAAAAACCACTGGTAAATTTTCATCTACTAGCGCAATAGGGCCATGCTTCATCTCAGCGGCAGGATAGCCTTCAGCATGTATATAGGATATTTCTTTTAGTTTCAGGGCGCCTTCCAATGCAATCGGGAAGTTGTAGCCCCTTCCTAAAAAGAGGAAGTCATGGGCATCTTTGTATTTGGCAGCAATGCGTTGCAATTCATCTGTATTTTTCAAGATGCTGGCTACTTTTTCAGGAACATCCTGTAGCTCATTGAGTAATTGTTGATAATATTCATCTGTGATAGTACCCTTGGCCTTTGCAATCTTCAATGCCATCATATTTAACACAGCCAATTGACCTGTAAAAGCCTTGGTGCTGGCTACTCCAATTTCTGGGCCACTGTGCGTGTATGCACCAGCGTGAGATAATCTGGCAATGGAGGAGCCCACTGCATTTACAACGCCAAATATAAAAGCGCCATTGGCTTTTGCTCTTTCCAATGCCACTAGGGTGTCGGCGGTTTCCCCACTTTGGGAAATGGCAATAATTACATCTCCTTTGTTGACAATTGGATTGCGGTATCTAAATTCAGAAGCATATTCTACTTCTACAGGTATACGGCACAATTCTTCAATTACATATTCAGCAATAAGGCCTGCATGCCAGCTAGTGCCGCAGGCTACAATCATAATACGATTGGCATTTTTTAATTGCTCTATATTGTTTTCTACACCCGCCATTGTAATGGTTCCGGCTGCAGCATTCAATCTTCCCCTTAAGCAATCTTGTATAGTACTGGGTTGTTCAAATATTTCCTTTAGCATGAAATGTTCGTAACCGCCTTTTTCTATAGCAGCTAATTCCATATCTAGTTTGGTGATAAACGGAGTTATTTTTTCATTGCCCAAGTTTTTTAATATCAATTCATCTGGTCTCACAATGGCCAGCTCATAATCATTCACGTACACTACTTCCTTTGTATATTCTAGCATCGGACTAGCATCACTGCCTAAAAAATGTTCGCCCTTTCCTACTCCAATCACCAAGGGGCTTCCTTTTCTTGCAGCAATGATGGTGTTAGGATCTTCTTCAGCAATTAGTAAAATACAATAAGCTCCAGTTACTCTTTTTAAAGCAACTCTTACCGCTTCCTCTAAATCGCATTCATTATTTTGCTGTATATCTTCAATGAAATTCAAGAGCACTTCCGAATCTGTATCGCTGGTAAAATGGTAACCTTTGTTTTCTAGTTCCTTTTTAATTTGAGCATAATTTTCAATGATGCCATTGTGTATCATAGCTAATTTTCCACTAGCAGATTGATGCGGATGTGCATTTCGATCGCTGGGCTCCCCATGGGTAGCCCAACGCGTATGGCCAATTCCAATATGTGCATGCAAATCTTTTCCAATAATGTTTTCCTCCAAATCAGCCACCCGCCCTTTTTTCTTGTATACTTTTAATCCATTATTCAGCAGGGCCACACCGGTACTATCATAGCCCCTATATTCCAATCTTTTCAAACCGGTAATAATAATCGGGTAGGCTTCTCTATGGCCAGTATATCCAACAATTCCGCACATACATTATTTATTTTTATTGCTATTTATTTCCAGCTACTATGACTTGTATTAGCATTGGTGTAAAATATGAATATCTTGTATTATCGTATCTTATTTCAAAATTAATGAAATCCCTGATTTTAATATCATCTAGTAATTCCCCTTTGTTGTTACTTTCGCTTTTAATATGTGTTGCAATTTAAATCAATAAATCCTAATCATTTCTTATGCTGGCAGAATACTTATACATAGATCAGTCGCCCGATAGGGGAAGAGGGGTATTTACCAATGCGGCTATTGCTATTGATACTATTATTGAAAATTCTCCAGTTATTGTAATGTCCTTGACCGACAGGCAATACTTGGATAAGACCTTATTGCATGATTATATCTTCGAGTGGGGCAAACAAAAGGATCAATGTTGCATGGCACTGGGTTTTATACCTATGTACAACCATAGCTATAATAGTAATTGCGAATATTTTATGGATTATGAAGAAGGATTCATATTTGTAAAAACAGTCCGCCCCATTGCAGCAGGAGAGGAAATTACCATTAATTACAATGGCGATTGGAATGATTCAAACCCTGTTTGGTTTGATACAAACTGATTTATACCAAGGGCTCTTGCTGGCTCAGACAATGAAAACTGCCTAATCCCCAAATGATATCGGTAGAATCAATGCCTACAACTTGCCTGTCTTTAAAACATGCTTGAATAATTTGTAATGCAATCTCGTCTTTAGGCCCATTAAATATTGGAACAATAACAGCATGATTGGCGATATAGAAATTGGCATACGATGCTGGCAAACGCTGATCTTCATACAGCACTGGATCTGGCATGGGTAATGTTACAATGTTCAATGGCTTGCCATTTAATAAACGTAGTTCCTTTAATTGCTTTAGATTGTTTTGCAAGATTGCATAGTTTTCGTCTTGCTCGTTTTCTTCTACTACAGTCAAAACAGTGTCCTCATTTACAAATCTTACGGTATCATCAATATGTCCGTCGGTATCATCGCCTATAATACCTTCGTCAATCCAAAGTATTTGTTCAGCACCATAATAGTCGCAGAGGTATTGTTCAATTTGTGATTGATTCAAATGCGGATTGCGATTGGAATTTAATAAGCATGCTCTTGAAGTAAGTATAGTGCCCTTGCCATTGAATTCCACAGCGCCTCCTTCCATTACAATACCAGGATAAAAAACAGGAATGCCGTATTGCTGACCGATAAGTGTGGGAATATTATCATCCAAATCAAATGGCGGATATTTATTACCCCAAGCATTATAGCCCCAATCAATAATTGCTTTTTTTTGATCGGCATTATAGGGACTGATTAAAAAAGCAGGACCATGATCACGGCACCAAGCATCATTTGTTGGGTGAAAATAAAACTCCACCATTGTTAAATCAACACCTGCACTTATCAAATGGCCAAGTGCAAAATCTTTCATCTCCTCATCATTTACATTGATGCATACTTTCTCGCCAGCAGTTAATACCTTAATAAATTGACAATAATTTGGATAAATACTATCAATTTTTCCAGGCCATGAAGCTTCCTTATGTGGCCAACTTAGCCATGTTGCGGCGTGCTTTTCAAATTCGGCCGGAAAATAATAACCCTGCGATTTTGGGGTAAGTATGTGTGACATGTAATTATTAAAATAGCGTATAAAAAAACTAAAAACTATTTACATTCTCTTCAATCATTGTCTAAATATCTTTTTGTAATAGGTTCATAAGAATCTATTCTTCTATCTCTCAGAAATGGCCAGTGGGTACGATATCGATCGGTGGCAGATAAATCTAATTCCAGCACTTTGATTTCTTCTTGCTCATGACTTGCCTGGTATAGAATGGTGCCAAATGGATTGGAAACAAAAGAACCACCCCAGAATTGCATGGCACCATTTTGCTCAAACCCAACTCTGTTTACACTCACTACATGTATGCCATTGGCAACAGCATGACTGCGTTGTATGGTTTGCCATGCATTGTATTGTTCTGTATTTGTAGCTGCATCTTGTGAAGTAGCCCAACCAATGGCAGTGGGATAAAATAAAATTTCAGCACCCATTAAAGCAGTGATTCTTGCCGCTTCAGGATACCATTGATCCCAACAAATCAATATCCCGATTTGGGCAAATTTTGTTTTGAATATTTTGTATCCTAAATCACCTGGTGTGAAATAAAATTTTTCATAATAAGCAGGGTCATCTGGAATATGCATCTTGCGATATTTACCTAAATAGCTACCATCTGCATCTATCACAGCGGTAGTATTATGGTATAAGCCTTCTGCTCTTTTTTCAAATAAAGAGGCAATGATGACCACCCCTAAAGATTTTGCCAGATCCGACATAGCATCTGTCGATGGTCCGGGAATGGATTCGGCCAACTTGAAATATTCATACTCTTCTGTATCACAAAAATAGAGGGAGGTAAACAATTCCTGTAAGCACACAATTTGTGCCCCGGCTGCCGCCGCTTCCTTAATTTTTTCTATTGCCTTATTCAAATTTTGTTGCTTATCTGCAACACAAGTCATTTGAACCAGGGCCGTCTTAACCTTTGCCATAGCCTTTTTTTATGTGGCACAAATATAAATTAGATTCAGCTATCTGTTGGATAAAAATGGAGAGGCGTAGAGGAAAATTGAAAAATAGCAGGCTGCTATCCCTCATTCATTCAGTGGAGGGGTGCCTACTTAAAAAATAAAGCCAATACAAAAATCAAGGATAAAGATTCCTATAGGGGCAAAAAAAAGCAGCACAACTGTTCCGCTTTTTTTAATTTATTTATTATTGAGCAACCAATTGTATTTCACAATTTATTCTTACTTCATCACTTACCACTATACCACCCGCTTCGGTCACTGCACTCCAGGTAAGTCCAAAATCTTTTCTGTTGATTTTGCCTGTGATGGTAAACCCTGCCTTTGTATTGCCATAGGGGTCTTTAACTACACCACCGAATTCAACCAACAGTTTTACAGATTTTGTAACTTCCTTAATGGTTAAGTCTCCTTCTAATTCTTGTTCAACAGCACTGTATTTAGTTGCTGCAAATTTAATTTGAGGGTATTGCTCCGCAGCAAAGAAATCGGCACTCTTTAAGTGACCATCCCTTTGTTCATTGCCAGTATGAATAGAAGCAGTATCAGCAGTAAAATGGATAGCAGCATTGCTAAAATCTTCCTCTTCGGTGCTGGCCGTAACAGTAAAAATAGGAAAGCTTCCAGTTACGTTGGTAATCATCAAATGCTTGATTTTAAACTGTATTTCACTGTGGATGGGGTCCACAACCCATGTTTTTGTTGCCATGATTATCTGTTATTTTATACTAAGGTATTAATTAATGTTCAAACATCAAAATATAATTACAACAAACCATTGTAAGTGAATGCTGCTGCATTTTGTATGTGGAGTGCATAAAAAAATCCCGGCGGTGACCGGGATTTTAGTTGTTGAAATCAATTATTATTTTCTTTCAGCAAATTCCTTTCTGATAATATTCAATGCACCACCAGCCTTGAACCATTCTATTTGTTGTTGATTATAAGTGTGGTTAACCTCAATGGTTTCGCTAGTTCCATTGGCATGGTTCAATACCAGTTGAAGGGGGCTGTTTGGGGCGAATGCCAGTAATCCTTCAATGTCAATGCGGTCGTCTTCTTGTATCTTATCATAATCTGCTTTATTGGCAAAAGTAAGTGCCAGCATGCCTTGTTTTTTCAGGTTGGTTTCGTGAATGCGGGCAAATGATTTTACCAACACCGCTCTTACCCCCAGGTGACGTGGCTCCATGGCGGCATGTTCTCTTGAACTACCTTCTCCATAGTTTTCATCACCTACTACAATGGTGCCTACCCCAGCAGCTTTATATGCTCTTTGTGTACTCGGTACGGTACCATAGCTACCAGTTAATTGGTTTTTTACTGAATCGGTTTTTTCATTGAAGAAATTAAGCGCACCAATCAACATATTATTACTAATATTATCAAGGTGTCCGCGGAATTTCAACCAGGGGCCAGCCATGCTAATATGATCAGTAGTACATTTTCCTTTTGCTTTTATCAATAGTTTCAACCCCTTCAAATCAGTGCCTTCCCAAGCAGCAAAGGGATCAAGCAATTGCAATCTTTTACTATCTGCTGCCACTTTCACTACTACGCCAGCACCATCAGCTGCGGGTTCTTGATAGCCAGCATCTTCTACTGCAAATCCTTTCACAGGCAATTCATATCCAGTAGGAGGATCTAGTTTTACCTGTTCTCCTTTATCATTGGTTAAAGTATCCGTAATTGGATTAAAGGTAAGGTCGCCAGCAATGGCCATGGCGGTTACCATTTCTGGTGAACCCACAAAGGCAAATGTGTTAGGATTGCCATCAGCCCGCTTAGCAAAATTTCTGTTGAAACTATGAACGATGGTATTTTTTTCTGCTTTTTCGGCACCTACTCTTGCCCACATTCCAATGCAAGGTCCACAAGCATTAGCAAATACCGTCGCTCCAATTTTGTCAAACACTTCCAAGAATCCATCTCTTTCAATAGTATACCTTACTTGCTCACTGCCAGGGGTAATTGTAAATGCTGATTTAAGTTGTAATCCTTTTTCAGTTACTTGCTTGGCCAAACTTACAGCACGGCTAATGTCTTCATAAGATGAATTGGTGCAACTTCCAATCAAGCCAACCTCTATCTTGGTAGGCCATCCATTGGCAATTACGGCTTCTTTCATCTTCGAAATAGGGGTTGCCAAATCGGGTGTAAAGGGTCCATTCAAATGTGGTTCCAATGTGTTGAGGTCAATTTCAATTACCTCGTCGAAATATTTTTCAGGATTGGCATATACTTCGGGATCTCCCGTTAAATGGGCGGCAACCTGATCCGCTGCATCGGCAATGGCGGCTCTTCCAGTGGAATGAAGATACCTGCTCATGCTGGCATCGTACCCAAAAGTAGAAGTAGTAGCGCCAATTTCAGCACCCATATTACAAATGGTGCCCTTGCCCGTACAGCTAATATTTGTAGCCCCTTCTCCAAATATTCTACCACCGCTCCGGTGCCTCCTTTTACAGTTAAAATACCAGCCACTTTTAAGATGATATCTTTAGGCGCAGCCCAGCCATTTAATTTTCCGCTCAGTTTTATTCCAATTAATTTAGGCATTTTTAATTCCCACGGGAGGCCAGCCATTACATCGCAAGCATCGGCTCCACCAACCCCAATGGCAATCATTCCTAATCCACCTGCATTTACGGTATGACTATCCGTACCAATCATCAATCCACCAGGGAAAGCGTAGTTTTCCAACACTACTTGGTGAATAATACCCGCTCCCGGCTTCCAAAATCCAATGCCATATTTATTACTTACACTCGCCAAAAAATCATACACTTCACTGCTTTCAGTAACAGCCCTGTCCAAATCTGTTTTGCTATTTACTTTGGCTTCAATCAGGTGATCGCAATGTACGGTTGAAGGAACAGCTACCTTGGTACGCCCACTTTGCATAAACTGCAACAAAGCCATTTGTGCAGTTGCATCTTGCATGGCCACTCTATCGGGTGCAAAATCTACATAATCTTTTCCTCTTTCATATGCCTTGGTGGCTAACCCTTCGGTAAGGTGTGCAAAAAGAATTTTTTCAGTGAGTGTGAGGGGTCTGCCGGTTACTTTACGTGCTGCTTCAATTCTGTTGGCAAAATTTGCATACACTTGTTGAATCATTTCAATGTCAAAAGCCATGGTAAATACTATTTAAAATGCCCTGTATTGGGTAAATGATGAATTAATTTTGCAAAATTACTTAAACTCAACCAGTATTTAAAGCCTTGTTTTTGCCCTTAAATACATTAAATTAGCAGTATGAATCGATTCAGGAATTTTATCGAATGGCATTTGTTTGGCGTTTGTTCGGCCATTGGCGAACGAATGGGCGTTGCAGGCACTACCATTAGAAAATATTTTATATATACCTCTTTCTTTACGATGGGGAGTCCTGTTATTATTTATTTCTTTATCGCCTTTTGGATGAATGTCAAGCGCTATATTCTAAACGCCAGAAGAAATCCTGTAAGATATCTTTAATCTATTTGTATTTTAAAACCTCCTAGGTTGATTGTACTAAATGTCAATCATATGATTGGCAGCATGCTAGGAAAGACGCTGCATCCCCTTTAAAAATTTCATAGAACAATTCACCTGCACTTCCCATCCCGCAATCGGCAGGGCTTTTTATATGATTTCCCCCAACAATTAAATAGCTTTTCTAATGGAAATGAGTTTTTTTAACAAGGGTTCTAATAAATCCAAGGGAAGCATATTGGCGCCATCACTTTTTGCTTCTGCTGGTCTGGGATGGGTTTCAATAAACAAACCATCGGCTCCTGTGGCAATGGCTGCTTTAGCAATGGTTTCAATTAATTGAGGGTTGCCTCCAGTAATACCACTGGTTTGATTGGGTTGCTGTAAAGAATGGGTACAGTCCATTACAACGGGTACGCCAATTTCTTTCATCCAGGTAATATTTCTGTAATCCACTATTAGGTCCTGGTACCCAAAACTATTTCCTCTTTCAGTGAGTATTATTTTTTCATTGTCGCTTTGCTTAATTTTTTCTGCGGCAAATTTCATCGATGGACCGCTCAGAAATTGACCTTTTTTTACATTTACTACTTTGCCCGTTTTTGCTGCCGCCATCAACAAATCAGTTTGCCTACATAGAAAGGCCGGTATTTGCAAAATGTCTACATATTTAGCAGCCAAAGCGGCTTCTTCTGCTGTATGAATATCGGTAGTAGTAGGCAAATCCAATGCCTTCCCAACTGCTTGAATCAATTTCAATGCTTTTTCATCCCCAATACCAGTGAATGAACTAGCTGCTGTGCGATTGGCCTTTCTATAAGAAGCTTTAAATACATAGGGAATTGCTAGTTCCTTACAAAGGCTAGCTACTTTTTCTGCAATCTCCATTACTCCATTCGCACTTTCCACCACACAGGGGCCGGCTATTAAAAAGAATTGATTGGGGTCGTAGGACTGCTTGGCAAAGAGTTCCTGTAAATATTTTTCCATGCTGCAAAAATACTATATTCAATTTTCAATTCTACATTTGCAGCACAATTCATGATTGCTATGCTAAAAGAAAAAATTCTGGTAATAGGCGCCTCTGGCCAAATTGGGGTGGAACTTACACTTGCCCTCCGTAAAATTTACGGTAATAATAATGTGGTCGCCTCTGATCTTCGAGAACAGAGCCCATTATTAGAAGGTACTGGGCCTTATGTAAGCTTGGATGTGATGAACAAAGAAATGTTACATGTACAGGTCATCCGCCAGAATTTTACCCAAATTTATTTATTGGCAGCCATCCTATCTGCCACTGGCGAAAAAAATCCGAACCTGGCCTGGAATCTTAATATGACTGGCCTATTGAATGTATTGGATATCGCCAAAGAAGAAAAGATTAGAAAAGTATACTGGCCTTCTAGTATAGCTGTATTTGGCCCTACTAGTCCCAAAGTATATTGTCCACAACAAACCATCATTGAGCCAAGCACCGTTTATGGCATCAGTAAATATGCAGGTGAGTTTTGGTGTAATTATTATCACCAACGTTTTGGATTAGATGTTAGAAGTATTCGTTACCCTGGACTAATTAGTTATAAAAGTGCGCCCGGCGGAGGCACTACCGACTACGCAATAGAAATATTTCATGAAGCATTGGAATCTAAAAAATATGAGTGTTTCTTATCTGAAGACACTTACTTGCCCATGATGTATATGCCAGATGCCATTCGTGCTACCATTGAATTAATGGAAGCGCCTGTAAATAAAATCAAGGTTCGTACTTCTTACAATCTTGCCGGTATGAGCTTTTCTCCTAAGGAAATAGCTGCCGCCATACAAAAACATATTCCTTCATTTTCTATTACTTATAAAGGAGATTATCGCCAAGCAATTGCCAATAGCTGGCCACAAAGCATCGACGATTCTGTAGCAAGAAACGATTGGGGATGGAAAGAAGAATTTGATTTGGATGCCATGGTTAAAGACATGCTGAATAACCTGAAAGCCTAAATTAATTGATGTGCTCCCGTTCATTTAATGAGCCCTAAAACACTGCAGCTTTTTGCTTTTAATATCCCAACACATCTTTCATGGTGTAAATGCCCTTTTTGCCAGCAATGTATTCCGCGGCTAATACGGCACCTGTTGCAAAGCCCATCCTACTATGTGCAGTATGAATGATTTCTATATCATCTACCGAACTACTATATTTTATTAGATGTGTGCCTGGGGCAGGATCTATTCTTTTGCTGATAATAGAAAGCTCCGTTGCTTGATTGCTTTCTTCGTTTACCCATTTAGCAATCCCAGTACGCTGTTCCATGATTTGTTCTGCAAGCGTAATCGCAGTTCCACTCGGGGCGTCTTTTTTCTGTGTATGATGAATCTCTTCCATGCTAACAGTATAAGCTGCTTGGTCCTTCATCAGGGTTGCTAATTTTTTATTTAACTCAAAAAATATATTCACTCCTACACTAAAATTACTTGCATAGAGCAAGCTGCCATTTTGTTGTTCGCATTTATTTTTTACTGATTCCCAATCTGCCAACCAACCGGTACTGCCACTGATAACAGGTATGCCTGCTTCCAAACAACGTAGAATATTTTCTTTGGCACTGTGCGGGCCTGTAAATTCAATGGCTACATCACAAGAATTCAAATGCGCAGCATCAAAAAGATCCATGGTGTCAAGGTCAATTTTTAAAGGACAAGTATGCCCTCTTTCCAGTGCAATGCCTTCAATGGCCTTGCCCATTTTTCCATATCCTATTAAAGCTATTTGCATAAGCTATATTCAATTAAATTGTATGATGAATTAATGCTGTGTTGCTAAAGTAAAATAGTATTAGCTGGCAGCCGCACACTATTTATACTTCGTTTGCTTGCCAATGGGCAGCACCAAACTGATGCCATCTGTTGCAGCCAAATTGCTGTGTCCAAGTTGTAAATGTAATCCCAGGTAAGGGCTAACATCAAATGTTTTCAAATGTGCATCTACGGTGGCGTCTACTACATTCAATCCCCAGAAAAATAAAATAAATAATGCGGCGTAGTCTACATTTTGTCTTACCTGATTTCTAAAGCTTCGAATAACTTCAGGACTATTCCGTACAGGATAATAGGTATCGGGAATCAAATTATCATTCAACGGATTGCCATCGGTGGCATTGATATAAGCATTTTTAACTGTTTTGTATTGCTTGATATTATGGAAGAATATACCGGTTGAAATTCCTATAGCGCCATAAACAATCGGGAGCTTCCAATATTTTTTATTGGTAATCTGTCCCCAGCCTGGTAAAATAGCAGACCGAATGGTGGCTACTTTGGGGCTATATACTTTCCCTGCTGCTTTTTTTGCAGTTGCTACGCTATCCAACTGTGCTTGGCTGCAAAGCGCTAAGAGCAAAAAACAGCCAATTAAAAAATGATTTTTGAAAAGGGGCATTAGCTTACTTTAATATTCAATTTGTCGAGTAATGCATTTAATTCTTCCAATGAATAATATTCAAACAAAACAGAACCATACCCTTTTTTATTGTGGGTGAGTTTTACCTTGGTGCCATAATGTGATGCTAAATTATCTTCAATCTTTTTGAAAGCAGGTGGCAGCGTGGGTTTTACCGTATTTTTAACAGAAGCGCCAGCCGTATACATTTTTCTTACCAACTCTTCTGTTTGTCTAACCGATAAACTGCGACTCTTGATTTCCTTATAAATAAAAAGTTGTTTTTCGATGGCATCCACATTAATCAGTGCCCTTGCATGTCCCATCGAAAGGTCGCCATTTCTAACAGCAACTTGAATATCTGGTGGCAATTTTAATAGTCTAATATAATTCGTTACAGTACTTCTTTCTTTGCCCATGCGCTCTGCAACCTGTTCTTGGGTATAATCCAATTCATCCATCAATCGCTTATAGCTTAATCCTATTTCAATGGCATTTAGGTTTTCTCTTTGTAAATTTTCCAATAAGGACAATTCCAATAGTTGCACATCATTGGCTTGGCGAACATATACTGGAACATCTTTTAAGCCTGCAATCTTGGCGGCACGAAATCTTCTTTCACCAGCAATCAATCGGTATTTGCCATTCGGCATTCTAGATACCGTTAGCGGTTGAATGATATCATGCATTTTTAAAGATGCGGCCAATTCACTCAGGGATGCTTCATCAAAATCTTTGCGTGGTTGTTTGGGGTTTACTTCAATATGGTCCAATGGAACCCTCAGCGAATTGGTATTTTGCTCTATCACTTCAGTTCTCAAACTACCTGCAGTACTTTTTAAATCAGCATCAATATGCTGCAAAAGGCTGCGAATTCCTTTTCCCAGTGCATCTTTTTTGTTTGGAGGGGTCATGTATGTATGATTTCATTTTTAATTTTCAAGCTGCCAACTATTAGCTCAGCAGTATGAAAGAAAATTCGGTTTGCCATTTCAACCTAGCTTAATTTATTGAATGGTTCTTTCTTCTTCTGTAATTTTCGTTAAATTATTCTTTTGTAAAATCTCTCTGGCTAAGTTGAGGTAATTAATACTGCCCTTGCTATCGGCATCATATAATATTACTGGCTTGCCAAAACTAGGGGCTTCACTAAGCCGTGTATTTCGATGAATTATACTACTGAAAACCATTTCATCAAAATGACGCCTTACTTCACTTACTACCTGATTGCATAAACGCAGTCTGCCGTCGTACATGGTCATCAAGATGCCTTCTATTTTTAACTCGGGGTTTAATCGATTTTGTACAATTTTGATGGTATTCAATAATTTTCCCAATCCCTCTAATGCAAAAAATTCAGTTTGTACGGGCACTACCACACTATCGGCTGCTGTTAAGGCATTAACGGTAATCAATCCAAGCGAAGGGGAACAGTCAATAACAATAAAATCGTATTCATCTCTGATGGGATCGAGAATTTTTTTAAGTACCCCTTCTCTATTAGGGTAATTAATCATTTCTATCTCTGCACCCACCAAATCAATATGTGAGGGGATGAGGTCTAAATGAGGAATTTCTGTCTTTAAAATCAGGTCTTTCGCTTTAGCCTCATTCACCATGCAGTCATACAAACTTTGTTGCACATTGTGCAAGTCAAAGCCTACGCCTGTAGTGCTATTAGCCTGAGGGTCGGCATCCACCAACAAAGTTTTGTATTCCAGTACTGCAAAACTGGCTGCTAGGTTGATAGCAGTGGTGGTTTTTCCTACGCCGCCTTTTTGATTGGCTACCCCAATGATTCTTGCCATATAATTGTTGCCCGCAGGCTATTTAATTTGAGTATTAAATTATAATTGTTTCTCCAATTGAAGGTAAATAAAGGTACAATCCCTCTTTTTGAAATAGGTCAATGGTTGCTTGCTTGTCTATTTTTATGTACCCAAAAGTATCGTAATGTACGCCAATCACTTTGATAGCACCTGCCATTTTTGCTGCCCGAATAGCATCTGCAGCATCCATGGTAAAATTTCCTCCAATGGGCAATATGGCAAATCCAATGCTTGCAAAGGAAGGAATCAATTGCATATCCAAGGTTAAAGCAGTATCTCCACTATAATAAAAATTGCCCTCCGTAGAACTAATGACAAATCCCATCGGATTGCCTCCCCCCGTTCCATCAGGAAGGGTGGAAGAGTGAATGGCATTTACACATTTTACTTTCCCAAAATCAAATGACCATTGCCCCCCTGTATTCATGGGATGATATTTTTCAACACCCTTAGTTGCAAACCAAGTGGCTACTTCATATGCAGCTACAATGGTGGCACCGGTGGCTTTAGCAATGGCTTCTGCATCTGCAACATGGTCGCTATGGCCATGACTCAAAAATATATAATCAGCTTCTATAGTAGCAATATCAATAGAGCTGGCAAGTTCATTGCCAGTTATAAAAGGGTCAAATAATAGCTTTTTGCCATTAATCACTACACTAAAACAAGCATGTCCATAAAAAGTAAATCTCATTTCTTGAAACCTTTTATTAGTATACCGACAAAACCAACGCTACCTATTTGTATTTGTTCATATTCGGTAGCTGTAATACCTTCAGCATTGACTGAAATGGTCAGTTATATGTCAGGTTGGCAAAAATAACCAATCGGCATAATATTGGGCAACAAAGGAAGAATTAGTTTGTTATACTTATAAACAATCATAAATCGATGATAACAATAGTAGCAGGCACCAATCGACTTTCTAGCAATACACTCAAACTGGCTCATGTGTACCAGCAGCTACTCAATCAAATGGGCAAGGAAAGCCAAATTCTGTCATTGGAAGGCATTAATGTACTTAACCGCGACAGTCATTTTGAGGAAATTGAAAACAAATTCATTATTCCAATCCAACATTTCATTTTTATAGTGCCCGAATACAACGGAAGTTTTCCCGGCATTTTAAAGGCCTTTATTGATACTGCCCGTAGTCACGATATCTGGTATCATAAAAAAGCCTTGCTTACCGGCGATAGCAGTGGCAGGGCTGGAAACCTGCGCGGGATGGACCACCTGGCAGATATACTCAATTTTTTAAAAATCACTGTCCATCCCAATAAATTACCCATTTCACAGATTAATAAATTGATGAGTCCCTTGGGCCAAATAGAGGACAAAGCCACTTTAAAAGCCATTCGCCTACAGGTGGAAGAATTTTTGAATTGGTTATAAGTCGGCATCCTTTTCAAGTGTAAAACATTTTTCATAGCGCTTAGTACAAAACCAATTTTCACACATGCGTTCAGCTTCCGGGGCATTCATTTTTATCTCCATCATGGTATTGTTGGATACCTATATTTTTCAGGTAGTCCGGTCGCTTACTGCAACTGCTTCCCCTAAAACCAGAACCATCGTGTATGCCTTGTATTGGGGGATTACTCTTTTGTCTATTATTTGTTTTCTTTTATTTGTGTTTACCGAGCAGGATTTTATGGGGCGCAAATTCAGAACTTATTTATTTGCCACCATCATAGGTTTATTCTTGGCCAAACTAGTAGCCATATTTTTTTTCCTGATCGATGATGTCAGAAGAGTCATTCAGTGGTTGTTGGAAAAAATATTTTCTACTGATAAAACGGTTATTGCAACTGGAGACGAAGGTATTAGTCGCTCTGCTTTTTTAAGTTGGCTTGGCCTAGCCGCAGGATCTACCTTGTTTGGAAGTTTATTGTATGGCTTTGGAAACAAGTACAACTATCATGTTAAAAAATTACAATTATCCTACGACCATTTGCCTGCTGCTTTCAAAGGAATAAAAATTGTTCATATCAGCGATATTCATTCGGGTAGTTTTATGGACAAAAAAGCCGTGCAGCATGGTGTTGATAAAATCATGGCGCAGCAAGCCGATTTGATTTTGTTTACAGGCGACCTTGTCAATAATAGAGCAGAGGAGATGGATAATTATATAGATGTTTTCAGTCAATTGAAAGCGCCACTAGGTGTGTATAGTACATTGGGTAATCACGATTATGGCGATTATGTAGCCTGGCCTTATAAAGGGATGAGCAAAGAAGACAATCTTGAAAAATTAAAAAAAGTGCATGCAGCACTCGGATGGCATTTACTAATGAATGAACAGGTGGTACTCAAAAAAGAAGAAGATGAAATTGTTTTGTTGGGTATTGAAAACTGGAGTGCCAAAGCGCGTTTTCCTAAACATGGTCGAATGGATCTTGCATACAGTGGAGCAGAAAAATATCCGTTTAAAATTTTAATGAGTCACGACCCCAGTCATTGGGAGGCTCAAGTAAAATCTAGTTACCCAACTATAGACCTCATGCTTAGTGGGCATACACATGGCATGCAGTTTGGAATAGAAATTCCAGGCTTTAAATGGAGCCCAGTACAATATATGTACAAACAATGGGCAGGGTTATACGAGGATGGCCGACAAAAATTATATGTCAACCGCGGATTTGGTTTTATAGGTTATCCTGGTCGAGTAGGGGTATTGCCTGAAATTACTGTATTGGAATTAGTATAGTTTTCTACTGAAGAAGAAAATAGCTAAAATTAAAAATCCCCCTGCACACAGGGGGATTTTTTTTATCTAAAAGATTTGCGTTCACGTGGAGGGCCATAAGTTCTTTTCCTTCCTTCATCACTGGGGCGTTTAAATCCGCCATCCGCTTCATTCATACGAACCACCCGATTATTATAACGTTTACCATCAATCGCATTTATCATTCTGGCAGATTCCGCTTTGTCAATTTCTACCCAGCTATTCATTTTTCTCATATCTATTTTACCCAGCACTTCTTTTTTCAAATTGCTTTCATCTAAAATAAATTGAAGGAAACTGGCTTTGTAAAAACCGTCTTTGGTACCCAAGTTGATAAACAGTCGAGTAAAACCATTGTCGCCACGGCTACTGTATTGACCCGCTGGCCTTCCCTCGCCAAAATTGCCTTTAACATTGTCTTTTCTATCTTTGCGATCGTTTCTGAAATCGCTGCGATTTAGATCTTCTGCATTTTCATAGTATTTTAAGAAATGACTAAATTCAAGTGCAGCTACTCTTTGTAATACTTCTTCTTTAGTAATGCCTTCAAATTTCTTCACTAAGTCTGGTAAATAAGTTTCGTAATCACCATGACTCATATCTGCCTGCATTAATTTATCCATGAAATGAAAAAATTGTTTGCGACAAACATCTTTACCACTTGGAATATCTAATTTATGAAACTGCGCATTGGTCATGCGTTCCAGTTGCTTGATTTTATAGGTTTCCTTGCTATGGCAAATAGAAATACAAATACCACTCTTGCCCGCTCTGGCAGTACGACCACTTCTGTGTGTGTATACTTCCATGTCGTCGGGCAATTCAAAATTGATAACATGGGTAATACCATCCACGTCAATTCCTCTGGCGGCCACATCCGTAGCAATCAGCAATTGAATGCTTTTTTGACGGAACCTACCCATTACTTTGTCTCTTTGTTGTTGCGTAAGATCGCCATGCAATGCTTCGATATCATATCCTTCTTTCACCAATCTTTCTGCAATCTCTTGTGCATCGGCCTTGGTTCTGGTAAATATGATTCCATACATACCCGGGTTGAAATCAACCAGGCGCTTCAGGGTCTCATAACGGTGAGGCGCAGCCGCAACATAAAATTGGTGATCAATATTTACGTTGGCAGTATTCTTTTTACCAACCGTTATTTCTTTTGGATTCTCCATGTAATTTCTGGAGATGGCCCTTACTTCTGGCGGCATGGTTGCACTAAATAACCAAGTACTTTCTCTATTGATGGTATTTTTTAATACAAAGTCAATATCGTCTCTGAAGCCCATGTTCAACATTTCATCTGCTTCATCCAATACTACATATTTAACTTTCTGCAGGTCGATGGCTTTTCTTTCAATTAGGTCAATCAAACGACCTGGTGTGGCTACTACAATTTGTACGCCTTTTTTCAAATTGCGGATTTGCATCATAATAGAAGCACCTCCATACACGGCTTCGGTATAAATTCCTTTGCTATGTTTTTTGTAAGTTTCAAGATCATTGGTGATTTGAAGACAAAGTTCTCTAGTCGGACAAACAATCAATGCTTGCGGATGTCTTTGTGTTTCATCCATCAATTGTAATAAGGGCAATCCGAATGCGGCTGTTTTACCAGTACCGGTTTGTGCTAGTCCTACAAAATCTGTAGTACCACTTAGCAAAATCGGAATAGCTTTTTCCTGAATAGCGGAAGGGGTTTCAAATCCAAGATCAGTTACAGCTTGCACTAATTGTTCATTTAAGCCAAGGGCTTGAAATGCATTCATAATAATTTGTTTTGCGATAGCCACATGAAAAACCGGTAGTTTGGGTTTTCGGAATCATGCTTTTGGCCGTTGGTATGTGTCATTGGGTGTCTTGCAACCCGGTAGTAAACCGCTTTCAACAGCAACTGAGCATGGTCATGTAATTCTCAGTTTTTAAATAATTGGACGCAAAAGTAAGGGTTTTCAGCCAGATAGCAGTTTAAATAAAGAACTTTATCTTTGTAGGGTAAGGATCAAGCGATTAAACATTGCTTGTTTTTTATTGTCTATTAAAACTAATTAGCATGCTGAAACGTATTGTCATAAGTGGTTTTCTGTTCTGTTTTGTGTATTCTTTACAGGCTCAAGTGTCCTTAGATTCTCTGTCGGAAAAAGATAAAGCGGCACTTGATTCAATGTTAAGCAATGATGCTTTTTTGAGTTTATTGAATGGCAAGGATAAAAATTATGTAGATATCAGCGTCGGAATAGGCAATGGTACTTTCAGTGAAAGCAATCAGGCCGTGAATGCCACGGGTATCAGCAATCAATTGGTGCTAACCCCGGGTATCAGTTATCATTTTAAACAGGGCATTAGTGTTGGGGTTACAGGCTTTTTCACAAAAGAGCAAACAGCGGGCAGTATGCAATTGTATCAAACAGGGTTAACGGCAGCTTATGATTATATGGGTAAAAAAATAAGTGGCGGCGTTTCCTATACTCGATACATAAGCGATGCTAAAAAATACAATAGCAAGTCGCTCTATCAAAATGACCTGTACGGCTATTTTAAAAGATCTTCTGGTGCTATTCAGCCTGGCATTGCAGTAGGGTATGCCAATGGTAATTATAAAGATGCCAGCTTTACTAGTTTTATCTTAAAGCGTCCCTTGCGAGGAGATACACTTATAAGTGGCATCGATTCTACCGAAAATCAATCCAGTTATTTTTCAATCTCCGCCAATATTGAACATGATTTTTCGCTCTATAATATATTTGATAAAAACGATGAATTAGACATTGTGCCCTCTCTTATTGTAAATTATGGAAGCGATAAGTATACACAAACACATACCAATAAAGTGTATGATCGGTTGCGTGCATTGAATAAGGTTAAAAAGGTAGTAGCCGATAGTAAATTTCAATTGCAATCAGTTGCCATGTCACTGGACCTTACATATAGCATTGGCAAATTCTTTTTGCAGCCGAATGTATACATGGATTATTATCTGCCTGCCACCACGGGCAAAAGGCTTAGTACTATATATTCCGTAACAACAGGGTTTAGTTTTTAACGCCTTAACAAAAATTTAGAGTTCTTACCATGCCTATGGCATAAAACTTGAAATAATATTCGCAAACCAAACATATGTATATCATGAAAAAACAAATTTTTGCCCTTGCCCTAATCAGTTTTCTTAGTACTAGTTTATTGGCACAAAAAATTCAGGTAGGATTTAAAGGTGGTGCCACCATGAATAAATTATCTGGTAAAACCTTCAAAGAAGAATTTTCTTTTGGGTATCACTTGGGTGGTTTTGTGTCTGTAGGACTAGGAAAGAAATTCGCCATTCAACCAGAGGTGATGATCAATCAAATAAACCTGGACTCTAGCAGCAACTTTAGCGCTCTGTATCAATTCAATAAAATAACAGGGGTGAAATTGAAATACCTGACCATTCCTGTTTTGCTAAATTACAATGCCGGTAAATTATTGACACTACAGGCAGGTCCTCAGTTTGGGATATTATTGAATAAGAGTAATAGCTTTATTCAAAATGGTAAAGACGCTTTTAAATCAGGAGACTTTTCCATGGTTGGCGGTGTGCAATTAAACTTAAGTAGTTTTAAAGTATATGGTCGATACCTAGTTGGATTGAGCAATATCAATGATATTGACAATAAAGACAAGTGGACCAATCAAAGTATTCAATTGGGTGTAGGCTTCAAATTATAATAAATAGCAAATGTTTTAGGGGCGAATGATGTGCAACTGGCCGTCATCGCCCCATTTTATTATAGCCGAGGGTTGTGTTATGATGTCTTCTTCCTGTCTGTATTGAACCACATAATCCACCCCGTTTTTTATGGCAATATCAATATCGTTAAAGATAGTGGGGGCGGGATACCCCGAGATATTAGCCGAAGTAGAAACAAGGGGCCTGCCCAAACGCTCAATCAGTGCTTTGCAAAAATCTTCTTTTACAATACGAATGGCAGCAGTGCCATCGCTGGACAGTACGCCAGTAGCTAAGCCTACTGCACCCTGGTAAATAACTGTGGTAGGTTTGTGAATTCCTTTGATATAATCAAAGACTTTCAAATTCGGTTGTGTGATATATTTTGGAATAGTGGCTTCATCGCTTACCAATACAACCATGCTTTTTTCATCTGATCGTTGTTTCAATGCAAAGATTTTAGCAACAGCATTGGCATTGGTAGCATCGCAGCCAATACCCCAAATAGTATCTGTTGGGTACAATATGATGCCGCCTGTTTCTAAAACAGCAAGACATTCTTTGATATCGTTTTCAAAAGCAGTCATAGTTGTTGGTATACATTCATTACGGCATTGGCACAAAGTTCAGGACTAAATTTTGCAGCATGCAGCATGCCTTTTTGAATCATGTCATCTCTGCGTGTGGCATTCGTACTAATTTCCTGCATGGCATGCACCATTGCTTCTTCACTAAAAGGATCAACATAAAAAGCAGCATCGCCCCCAGTTTCAGGCATACAGCTGATATTGGAAGTAATGACGGGTGTGCCACTGCACATGGCTTCCAAAACAGGAATGCCAAATCCTTCAAAAATACTGGGATAAATGAGTGCCACTGCCATTTGGTAAATGGCGGGAAAGTCAGCTGCATTCTTAAAACTTGGTGATTCAATGGCTGCAGCGTGCTCCGAAAGAAAAATAACCTGGTTCGTTAAATTATTTCCGGCGATGTACTTTTTTATTTCTTTGATATAATGCCCTGTACCACTGCCAATCACTACCAAGGGTATGGAATGCTTTAATTGATCAAGGGCTTTGCAAATAAGCAATAAATTTTTTCGTTCTATGATGGAGCCTACATATAAATAAAAAGAGTCGGGTAATTGGTATTGTTTTCTAACCTTCTCTTTTTCATTTTCGGATACGCGTTGGGTATAGTGAGGGTTACAGCTTTGATAGCAAACACTAATTTTAGCTTCTGGAATTTTATAATATTCCATCACATCTTGCTTGGTCTGTTGGCTAATGGCAATAATGTGATTGGCATGTTCGCAGGCATACCTGAATTTTTTTCGGTAGATGCTTACATCAATGGGATTGTATTGTTTGGGATAGCGTTCAAAAATCAAATCGTGTATGGTGACCACAGATGGAATGCCCGTTTTTTGAATGCCAAAAGGAATTTCATGGCTAAGGCCATGGTAGAGGTCGATTTTTTTATCCAATAAATCTTTTTTTATCCAATTGCTGCGCCAAATAGAGGTAAAAAAATTGGCTGGAAAACCCTGGGGCGAAACGTTTTCTATATTATTGAACTCGCTACTGGTAAATTGTGCTGTTATGCGCGGAGCGAATAAAAAATAATGATGCTGGGGGAAATACTTGGCAAGGGAGCTAATCAGGGTACGACTATAATGCCCCAAGCCAGTGGAGTTTTGAAAAGCCCGTTTTGCATCAAAACCAATATTCATTTAACAAAGATAGGAAGGAGGAAGACATTTTGCAGACAACAGTAGAAGCAATGCAGGGCAAAAGAAAATTACAGCGCCAATGATAAGTTTGTGGTATAGAAACCAAGTTCTATTTTCGCAAAAATATTATTGATATGAAGGAACTGATATTGGAAGCATGGGCCAATCGTGCATTGTTAACTGAAGCCAAGTATACCGATGCTGTAAAAGCAGTCATTGAAGAAGTAGATAAGGGGCGATTGCGTACTGCAGCGCCAACAGAAAATGGCTGGCAAGTAAATGAGTGGGTAAAGCAGGCAATCCTATTATATTTTGGCATACAGCAAATGGAAACCTATCATTTGCCTCCCTTTGAATTTTATGATAAGATGAAATTAAAATCCAATTATAAAGAATTGGGTGTAAGGGCCGTGCCACATGCAGTAGCGAGGTATGGTGCCTATTTAGCGAAGCATGTGGTGCTAATGCCCAGTTATGTAAATATTGGTGCTTATGTAGATGAAGGCACCATGGTAGACACTTGGGCTACCGTAGGAAGTTGCGCGCAAATTGGAAAAGGCGTTCACTTAAGTGGAGGTGTTGGCATTGGAGGTGTATTGGAGCCATTGCAGGCCAGTCCAGTTATTATAGAAGATGGTTGCTTTATTGGCAGTCGTTGCATTGTCGTTGAAGGTGTGATAGTAGAAAAAGAAGCCGTGTTGGGAGCCAATGTAGTATTAACTCAATCAACAAAAATTATTGATGTAAGTGGTGTTAGTCCTATTGAAATGAAGGGAAGAGTACCCGCACGTAGTGTAGTCATACCCGGTACTTACAATAAGCAATTTCCTGCAGGTGAATATGGAGTAGGATGTGCATTAATCATTGGACAAAGAAAGCCCAGTACCGATTTGAAGACAAGCCTCAACGATGCTTTGCGCGATTTCAATGTTTCGGTTTAGGCACTTATATTTGCAATCCATTTTTATTTCAACACTTGCCCAGGTGGCGAAATTGGTAGACGCACTGTGTTCAGGTCGCAGCGTTCGCAAGGATGTGCTGGTTCGAATCCAGTCCTGGGCACCAGGCAAACCTTCTCACAAAATGAGAAGGTTTTTTTATGCCTTTGCCTCGATTCCTTTCTTCACGAACCGGCATAACTAGAACCTTTCTTGCCCAAATTTAAACTGCCAATATTTTTATTAAAAAAAACAATGCCACGAACCTAGGCGGAGGATACGTCTTTCCTATTTAACACTTCTATTTAAAACGCTTACTAGAAGTTTCTTTACTGTTTCCATTTCTTCAGCTTTGCTTGCGGCAACAAATAATGTTAAACTTGCCAACGCTTCATTGCTGATAATAGGCTGTTTGTTTACGTTATACAACAATGCATTTTGTTCCAGAAATAACAAAAAACAAGCTGCTGCAATTCGTTTATTTCCATCAATAAATGCATGATTTTTTACAACCAGATAAAGTAACATTGCTGCTTTTTCTTCAATCGATGGATAGGCATCACTTTTCCCAAATCCTTGTTTAATTTGATTTATTGCACTATCAAAACTTTTATCCTTTTCCTTCCCAAACACATCAAAATTAAATTCCGAACGCAGCTGTTTTACCAACTCCTTATATTCAACTTTAGAGGGATAACGCGCCTTTTTATTATGCCTACCTATACTATCTAATGATTCGTGATCAAAGTCATCCAACAGTTGCAAACCCATACTGAATTGATTCAGCCATGCAAATTCTTCAGATATTCCAGCTTTTTCTTCAATAGCTCTACTCAGGATTCTGATTCCGTCATGCAATAGCTGAATCTCTTTGTTTTTCAGTTCCAGCCGTTTTTCGTTTATTGCAATACCTTCTATCAGGTAGTCTTTGAGACGTTGAGTTGCCCATTGTCTGAACTGTGTACCACGTAATGACTTCACTCGATACCCCACAGAAATGATGACATCAAGATTATAGTGCTTGGTTTTATACCGCTTACCATCAGAGGCAGTTGTCAAGGATTCCTTGACAACTGAAATAGCTTGTAATTCTTTATGCTCTATCTGTCCGAACCAATGCTAGGGATTGTACTTAACTGATGTTTGTTTATCCAGCCACAGTTTTGGCAAACTACTTGTTGCCTGCAGACGAGTTGGGAATTTATTTTGAATTTCTTTTCTTCAGTTCTTTAATATCATTTATGTCTTTTGGACGGCTTTCAGCGGACTTATCTGCAATTAAATCGTCTAGTGACAGAAAGGCAATTTCAACATCTTGGAGTGTTACACAATCCCTATTAGCAAATGATTTTCTGAAGCTATTTAAGCCTTTCATATTTGGCAAAAAGTCGATTGTGAAATTTTCTAATTCAAATCTAAAGAATGAGTTCTTAGGGTCTGGGCTTGCTTCCTTTTTAAATATTTCCACATCTTGACCTAAATTTTCCAAAGCATTAAGTAAATGGAAGTAATTCTGATATGTAGGATTGTACCAAAAATCTAAGTCAAACTTATCAGAAGCAAGGCCTTTGCTATCTACTGACCATCGAAAATATCCATGATATGCTACTGCAGTTCCTCCAACTACCAGATAAAGAACAGCGTTGTTATTTAAAATTCTGCAAACATTAAGAATTTTATCTGCTATTTCTGTGCGCACTTTGTTTTGAAGTTGAGTTTATTGCAGGGTTATGTGAAGTTTGTAATTTTTTAAAAAAAGAATTTAACTCCTCAAACACTATTGGGAATTCAACAGAATCCGGAGTCTGTTTCCGTTTTGTGACAGCCTTGAGGCTATGAAAAGACTTGTATTTTTTTAAGGTTGTTTGCATGAATTCAAAAAATGTTATTGCTAATATACGAAATTTACAACATTCCCTTTTCAAACGGAATGTTGTTTGTCGTTTGCCGCTAAAGAGCAGGGCTGGAATTCATTGCTTGTCCTGCCTGTCAAAAGATGAGTCAGCAAAGAAGTCAAGTCCTGTGAAAATAGCTGTACACCAAACAGAAAGCGGTACGCTATCATAATTATTCATCTATAACCAGTTGTTTTTCATTTATTCTTTTCTAGCATTGAAAATATTTGCCCAATCTTCTATCAAAGGGGCTTGGGTAAGACCGCCCATTAAGAATCAGCCCAGCTAATCCATCCTTCCCTTTTTTCTTAATAACTATTTCCTGGTAAACGAAATAGA